>CALDJN010000319.1 GCA_937901695.1 uncultured Anaerocolumna sp. | reverse complement strand
AAACCTTTGTTAAATTACTTATCTCAATCATCTTTATACATAGGGAAAGGGTATAAAGATGATTGAGATAAGTAATTTAACAAAGGTTTATAAGCTATCCAAGAAACAGATGAAAGAGCAAAAAACCAAGAAAAATATGAAAAAGGCGGTAGATAATATATCTCTATCGGCTAAGAAAGGAGAACTTTACGGTTTACTAGGTCCAAATGGTGCAGGTAAAACAACTACACTTAGATGTGTAGCAACCTTATTAAAGCCAACAGATGGAACCATAAAGGTATGTGGAAATGATACTATAAAGAATTCAGAAAAAGTAAGAGAATCTATTGCCTTCTTAACCAATGAAATAAAGTTAGATCCTCAGTTTTCACCAAAGTATATGTTTAACTTTTTTGGAAAACTCCATGGAATGGATGATAAAACCATTAATGAAAGAAGAAATATGTTATTCAAACAATTTGATATTTTTGATTTTCAAGATAAAAAAATCGAAGAGTTATCTACGGGTATGAAGCAAAAGGCTTCTATAGCTGTAAGCTTAGTTCATGATCCGGAAGTTGTTATATTCGATGAGCCAACTAATGGACTGGATATCGTAACTGCCAGAAGCGTTACGGATTATTTAAAAGTATTAAGGGATCAGGGTAAACTGGTAATTGTATCTACGCATATTATGTCAGAAGCAGAAAAACTTTGTGACAGGGTAGGAATCATCATCAATGGCAGAAAGGTAGCTGAAGGAACCATTCCGGAATTATTAGTTCAAACAGGTACAAAGGATTTAGAAGATGCATTCTTCGAACTTTACAAAGAATATAATCAGGAGGAAGCATAACATGAGTGGAGTAAAATATATAATTAAAAAAGAATTTACCAGGGTATTTACCGATAAAAAATTAATATTTAGTTTATTTATACTGCCCGTCATTATTATGGTTGGTATGTATTCATTGATGGGAAAACTGCAGTCTTCCATGGTTGATGATATTGAAAAGCATGTACCATCCGTATATATTCAAAATATGCCGGAGGGCTTTAAAGGTGTCATGGCATCTGCAAATTTTACCGGCAATATTATAAATATTGAACCAGGCGCAGATGTTACAGAGATTAAAGATGGAATTTTAAAAGGTACCACAGATTTATTAGTTGTTTTTGATACGGATTTCTTAAATAAAGTAAGTAATTATGAAACAGGTGAAGGGATTCCCGAAGTTAAAACATATTATAACAGTTCAGAACAGTACTCCAGTTCTGTAAGAAATAGTTTTGTATCTGAGGTTCTGCCTGTGTATCAGCAGCAATTACTTGCAGAACGTTTTGGAGATTTAAGTAAGCTTACAGTTTTTCGTGTAGATGTTGATCCGGAATCTTCTATTATTGTAGATGAAGGTAAAGCGGCAGGAAAAGCACTCGGTACCATGCTTCCATATTTTATTACTTTAATGCTGTTTGCAGGTGCTATGAGCCTTGGAGTGGATGCTATTACGGGGGAAAAAGAACGGGGAACTATGGCAAGTATGCTTTTAACACCATTAAACCGAAGGGATATTGTGCTTGGAAAATTATTTTCCTTATCCTTACTTTCCGCACTTTCCGCAGCAATTTATGCAGTGTCTATGATTGTTTCCATGCCTGGTATGTTAAAAGAATTAACTGGTGGTAATTTAGACAACCTTAGCATGAGGCTTTCTGCAGAACAAATCATTCAGTTATTTGTAGTCATGATTACTCTGGTTTACTTATATGTAGCTCTGGTTTCTTTAGTTGCAGTTTTATCCAGAACTGCCAAAGAAGCTAACACCTATATATCACCAATGTATATTGCAGTTATTGTGGCTGGTATGATTACAATGTTTACAGGCAGTGGCAGCATCCCTTTGGAGCGGTTTGCAATTCCGGTATACGGAAGTGCACTATCCATACAACAAATTTTTTCCGGCGAGCTGACTATGGTTCAGTTTGGAGCTACCATTGGTGGTACGATAGTATTGTCCATTATCTTAACCATTTTAATTACAAAGGCATTTAACAGTGAGAAAGTTATGTTTAATGCATAGATACCTAATTAGGTTCTAATTGATTATTCCTGTATAATTGGAATGAAATGATAAGCTTGATAAGAACAAAGGAGATTATATGTTTAAAGAATTTAAAAAATTTGCATTAAGAGGTAATATGATAGACTTGGCAGTGGGTGTTATTATTGGCGGCGCTTTTAATGGAATTGTTACATCTTTAGTTAATGATATTATTATGCCAATTCTTAGTATCTTTACAGGAAATTTGGATTTTTCCAATTGGTTTATTGCAGTAGATGGTAAATCTTATGAGAATATTAAAATTGCTCAGGCAGCAGGTGTTGCAACTATTAACTATGGTATTTTTATTACTGGAATTCTTAACTTTTTAATTATGGCATTTGTTATATTTATCATTGTAAGACAAATGAACAAATTACGTGAAAAGAATGCACCGGTAGTAGAACCGACAACTAAGAAATGTCCTCATTGCTTATCCGATATTAATATTATGGCAACAAAATGTCCTTTTTGTACGTCAGATGTTGAATAATTTAGAAAAATATCAAAATTAAGGGTTTCCTTTTACAAATACATGTGTATAATAATAATTGTATTATTATACATATGTATTTTTTCACATTAAGGGTATATTATGTGAGAACAATATAAAGGAACCCATTTGCACTAAATAATTTATAATAGGTATTTTACTAAAGAGAATATGCCTAATTGGCAAGTGTGGGAGTTTATTCAATGAATAATGGTAGAGTCTTTGGTGATATTAGTAAAAGAAATATAAAAATAATAATAGAGTATGATGGAAGTGGTTATTCTGGCTGGCAAAGGTTGGGGAAAACTGCAGCAGATGCAGTTGATAAAGCCGTCAATAAGCCATCAATCCAAACTGTTTTAGAAGATAGTCTTTCTAGACTGTTAGATGAAGATATTAAACTAATCGGTTCAGGCAGAACTGATGCGAGCGTTCATGCTCTAGGACAAGTTTCTAATTTCTATAGTTATACTAAGTTATCTTTAAAAGAAGTGCTTATAGGCACAAACAGGTTGCTACCGGAGGATATTGCTATTTTAGATATTGAGGAAGTGGATTTAGATTTTCATAGCAGGTATTCTGCAAAGGCTAAAACTTATGAATATCGAATATATATGGGTGAAACACAATCGGTATTTTTAAGAAAATATACTTATCATGAGCCAAATGTGCTGAATATAGAAAATATGAAAAAAGCTGCTTCTTTTCTAGTTGGAACACATGATTTTAAAGGATTTTCAACAAATCGAAAAGATTGCAAATCTACAGTAAGAACAATTGAAGATATTTATTTTCATGTTAATGGAAATGTGTTAAGTATTGGAATTACCGGCAATGGTTTTCTTTATAACATGGTACGAATCATAATAGGAACCTTAATTGAAATCGGTGAGGGAAGCAGGGGAGCAGATGATATGCTGGATATATTAAGTAGCAAAGATCGTCAAAAGGCAGGATTTACAGTTAGTGGACATGGACTTTTTCTTTACCAGGTTAGGTATGAATGATAATGTTTTAATTGAGTTTTAAGCCACTACAAAAATTTTTTATCTAAATGACAAGTTTAGGTATAAATTCTTCCTTTTGACAAACAATAGTAATCATAAGTATTGTACTATGATAATCATGCAAATGGAGGAATATTATTATGAAAGCCACTGGAATCGTAAGAAGAATAGATGATCTTGGACGTGTAGTTATACCAAAAGAAATTCGTCGTACACTGCGTATTAGGGAAGGAGATCCTCTAGAAATATTCACAGATAGAGAAGGTGAAATAATACTAAAGAAGTATTCACCGATTGGAGAGCTGGGACAATTTGCAAAACAGTATGCAGATTCTTTAGCACAAACGACAGGTTCTATCATAGCTATTTCTGATAAAGATCAATTTGTTGCAGCTTCGGGAAGCATGAAGAAAGAAATTATGTCAAAACCAATTACCAGAGAGCTTGAAGAAGTGATTAATGAAAGAGAGAATGTTTTAGCTAGTAAAGAAGATAAGAATTTTATTAAAATTGTAGCTGATGATGAAAGCGAATATACTTACCAGGTAATCTACCCAATTATAAGTGAGGGTGATGCTATAGGTTCAGTTATTATGCTTTCCAAAGACCCTAAAGCGAAATTTGGTGAAGTGGAAACAAAATTAGCTAGTACTGCGGCTATATTTTTAGGCAGACAGATGGAACAATAATGTAAGGACGCTTTGCCCTTGCAGGTTAGTTAATGTAAAAAAAGAATGTCATTCTGAGCCGCAGGCGAAGAATCTCTATATATACAGGGATAGGGATTCTTCGCCTGCGGCTCAGAATGACATCTTTTTTAAAGTATGGATTTTACAATAAGCGGATTTTGCAATAAGCGGATTTTACAATAAGCAGATTTTACAATAAGCGGATTTTACAATAAGTGAATTTTGCAATAAGCGGATTTTGCAATAAGTGAATTTTGCAATAAGCGGATTTTACAATAAGCGGATTTTACAATAAGCGGATTTTACAATAAGCAAATTTTATAATCAGCAATTTTAATGTATTTTTTTATGAAATATTGATTATATTTAGGTTTATGGGTATTATAAAGATTAGAATACATTTATATATGTTTTATACATGTTATAAATGTAAATATAATGTACAGCAGTTTAGAAAAGAGGTGAGTTATGGAGAATTTTGATACTAAGGATGAAAAAGTTTTGGAAGTTAATCGAAAGGATAATCGAGAGGACAATCCAGAGGATAATTTAGAGGACAATCCAGAGGATAATTTAGAGGATAATCCAGAGGATAATTTAGAGGATAATCCAGAGAATAATCCAAGGGATAATCCAAAGGATAAAAAGTACTCTTTTGATGATTTAATGAATATTATTCGCAGGCTTCGTGCCAAGGACGGGTGCCCTTGGGACCTTGAGCAGACACATGAGAGTTTGAAGCAGTGTTTGATTGAAGAGGCTTATGAGGTTATTGAAGCTATCAATAATCAGGATTATAGGAATCTTTGCGAAGAGCTGGGGGATGTTTTACTGCAGGTTGTTATGCACGGAGCCATTGCAGAAGAGATGCAGGAATTTACCATTGAGGATGTAATTGGTGGTGAATGTGAAAAGATGATTAATAGGCATCCCCATGTTTTTGGTAACTTGAAAGTAAAAGATTCACAAACTGTTCTAAATAATTGGGAAGATATTAAGAAAAAAGAGAAAAAATACGAAAATGTTTCTGATGGTATTCTGAGCATTCCCAAGGCTCTTCCTGCTAATATCCGTGCAGAAAAAGTTCAAAAAAAAGCAGCAAAGGCTGGTTTGGAATTTGAGAGTTATGATGAGGTTTTAGGCAAGGTTTATGAGGAGCTTGAGGAGCTAAAAGAAGCTAGAAAAATAGGTCTAAAGTCTGATATAGAAGAGGAATTTGGTGACTTGATATTTTCAATTATAAATTTATCAAGGTTTTTACATGTAAATGCAGAAAATTCCTTGACAAATGCTACTAATAAGTTTATAAATAGATTTGTAGGTGTTGAATCTTTTGCACGGCAAGAAGGTAAGCATTTATGGGAATTGTCCTCCGGTGAAATTGATGCACTTTGGGGACGTCAAAAAACATAATAAATACTTTAGAGGAGGAGTTTATCCATGAACAAAGCAGAATTAGTTGCAGCGATTGCAGAAAAAACAGAATTATCTAAAAAAGATTCAGAAAAGGCATTAAAAGCATTTATTGATGTCGTAACAGAGGAATTAACAAAAGGTGAAAAAATTCAATTAGTTGGTTTTGGTACTTTCGAAGTAGCTGACAGACCAGCTAGAACAGGAAGAAATCCTCAAACAAAAGAGGTAATTACTATTGCAGCATCTAAAGCTCCAAAGTTCAAAGCTGGAAAAGCTTTAAAGGACGTAATTAACGCATAGTTAAAAATTCGAAGGAAGCTGTTTTTCGAAATCACATTTACTGCTGATGTTTCTTTGGGAATGTGATTTGCGTGACAGCTTCTTTTTTTGAAAATTTTTATATGAAGGGTGTGTTTTATTTGAGATTAGATAAATTCTTAAAAGTTTCAAGATTAATTAAACGTAGAACCGTTGCCAACGAGGCTTGTGATGCAGGCGGTGTTTTAATCAATGGAAAACCTGCCAAAGCGTCTACGGCTGTAAAAGTGGATGATATTATTGAAATTGGTTTTGGAACGAAAGCAGTAAAGGTTCAAGTACTGGATGTCCAGGAAACGATTCGAAAAGATGATGCAAAAGAATTATACAAGTACTTATAAATTCTATTATTTAGGAATGAAATCAGAAGTCTTTTAATATACTGAAATGAAATAAAGTATATTAGGAGGCTTTTATTTATGGAAGATAAATTACAGGTTCAAAATAATCATAAGGTTAATCTAAATGCAAGAAGTTCAGCTGCTATTACTGGAGTAAAGGATGTTTTGTCATTTGATGCCGGTGAGGTTCTTTTAGAAACAGAACTGGGCATATTGATGCTCCGTGGAAATGATCTGCATGTAAATCGTCTGACTTTAGAAAAAGGTGAAGTTGATATAGATGGAAGAATCGACAGTTTAACTTATTCTGATAATAATAATTACGGCAAGTCCGGCGAATCCTTCATAAGTAAGCTATTTAAATAGTCAGGGGGTAATGCAGTTATGAATAAAGTAATTATAGTAGAACTGCGCTTTTTTTTCGCCTCCATAATCTGGGGAATGCTACTAATTGTTTTTTATGATTTGCTGCGTATATTTAGGCGAGTAATGAAACATAATGGCTTTTTTGTTGCAATAGAAGACATTATTTATTGGGTTATTTGCAGTGTACTAATTTTTCGCATGATGTATAAACAAAATAATGGTATAATACGTGGTTTCTCTATTTTGGCCATGCTTTTAGGCATGGTGATTTTTCATTATGCCATAAGTGACTTTTTTGTTAATATTATTTCCGTTTTGATACATAAAATATTTCATTTTATTGGAATGATTTTAAACATAATTTTCAGACCATTTCTATTTATTCTAAAGAAGATAAGAAAAGTAATTTCATGGATATTTAGAAAAGTTAAAAAAATAATAAACAATTTATTATTATTATTGAAAAAAGGTAGAAAGTCGAGTAAAATGACAGTATCAGATGATGAAAAAGGTGATTAAATTGAAGGGTAAGAGAAATAAAAGTAGGACAGGCATTGGAATTACTGCTATTATGGTCTTTTTAATCTGTGGCATAGTTATTTATAATAGACAGGAACTATCGAAAACCAATGCACAGGCTGAAGCTCATATTAAAGAATTAAAAGAAGATATCAGTGAAGCGAAAGAAGAGTCAAAAGATATTGAGAAGAAGAAAGCTTATGTGCAGACTCAGAAATTTATTGAAGAGATGGCAAGAGAAAAGCTTGGATTAGTCTATAAAGATGAGATTATTTTTAAGCCTGAGGATTAATCACAGGTAAAAGGAAGATGGGATGCCATTGGTTGAACTGCAACATGGAATATAATGCCAAGATAATGCAACTGCAAAACTCGCAATTAAGTGGTTGACATTTTGAAAATTTGCAGTTATAATGGAGTTCGTCACTTCGGCGAAGTAGCTCAGTTGGCTAGAGCATGCGGTTCATACCCGCAGTGTCGGCGGTTCAAATCCGTCCTTCGCTATTTCTATAAAGTATATGGTATATGATAGGGCTATTGCAAGACTGTCATTCTGAGCACAGATTTAGCTTTGCTAAATTTGTTCTCAGGATGGCAGTTTTTATTTTGCGGTGAGATTCTTCGAGTGTAATTCAGCAGGCTGAATTTGTTCTCAGGATGGCAGTTTTTATTTTGCAGTGAGATTCTTCGAGCATAATTCAGCAGGCTGAATTTGCTCTCAGAATGACATTTTTTTGTTTTGTAACAGCACATTTTTTATGCTTTTGCAAACCTTTTTATGTCTTTTTTTATGTCTTTGCTAACCTTCTTTTACGTTTTTGCAAATCCTTTTTATGTCTTTGTAAACCTTTTCTTAACTACTTCGATTAACCAATTATTCTTAATAGTTCTTAATTTCCTAATTAAACTGAACTCTCTTGATTCGATAGGAATACGCATTCGATGAATTTCTTGTCAAAAACTTTTTTATTACCCATTCGGAATTTTGACAAACATTTTATTTTGCCAAATCTATAATACAGGTCTAGCGATAAAATCAATCAATGTGGAGGACAGAATAAATGAAAGAAATGAATATGAGAAAAATAGTAGTAAATTTAATGGGAATTATGATTGGGAGGTCTGTATTTGCAGGAATAAATCCAATAGGGATAGCATTTTTTACTGCAGTATACATAGATAAGAAGGGAAGACTGGCAATACTGGCGTCCATATTACTGGGTATGGCAACAGTTTACCCTGTTACGGAGATTGTAAAGTATTTTATTATCATGCTTGTCATTGCTGCCATTACCATTTTATTAGAATATAGCTATAAACGTGTGCCTATAGGCGCTATTGCAGGAATAGCAGGTGCAGTAACCATGTTTATGTCTATAGCCAATGGATTCCTAAACGTAAATACGAAGGAATATATTGTATTAGGCATTGCAGAAGGAATTGCAATTTTTACCCTGACCTTTATCTTTCGAAAAGGTGTAGAGGCAATAGTGTTTACTACAAAAGGACAAGCCTTAGATAATGAGCAGATTATTAGTATTGCAGTTATATTGGCTGCATTTATTTATGGAATCCCAAACATTGATGCACTTGGCTTTTCTTTAACTTTAACAGCGGCATTGTTTAGTATTCTATTTATCGGGTATAAATATGGAGCAGGATATGGTGCTGTAGTAGGAGCTGCCAGTGGCATTATTTTAGCGTTAAAAGGCGGGCAGATAAATCAAATTGGTCTTATGTGTATGTTAGGTATTATAGCAGGTACATTTCGGGAATTGGGACGCTTTATTACCATATCCGTATATTCTGCGGCAGTTTTCTTATTAAGTGATTTATATCAGAATTATAAATTTGATTTAGATAGTTTGGGTGCATTAGTATCTACTGCTGTTATATTCTTATTAATACCTAAGTCTCTTTTGCTTAAAATTAATTTGGCTAAGGATGAATCCCAGGAAGATGTGTTTGTAAAACAAAGTATTCAAAATATAGCCAGGGGAAAATTAAAGGACTTTTCAAATTCATTTCAGAACTTATCAGAAACTTTCATTTCGATTACTGAAAAAAAGGGAGCACTCTCTAAGAAAGATAAAAGCGAATTGTTTGACAATTTGACAGAACAGCTTTGCAAGGACTGTACCAACTGTGATACTTGCTGGAAAAGTAATTTTTATGAAACTTACCAGGGAGCCTATCATATTATGGAGGAAGTCGATAAAAATGGCACCATTTCCATAAGCGAAGTTCCTACAGACTTTGCCGACCGATGTATTCAGTTAGATCGGTATATGGCAGAAGCAAGGCGGATTCTTGAAGTAGCCAAATTAAATCTGGCTTGGCATAACCGCCTGGCAGAAAGCAGGGAAGCAATAGCCGGTCAGTTAAATGAAGTAGCCAATATTATTGAGGACTTTTCCATGGATTTGTATGAGACAGCGGATACTTCCGAGGGCATACAAAAAAGAATTATTTATCAGCTTAAAGAGTACCACATTATTGTAAGCCGCATGGCTATTTTAGAGAAAAGGAATAATAAACAGGAAATCTTTATAATTGCCAGAACGGAGAAAGGCAGATGTATTACCACCAAAGAAGCTGCTCAATTAGTAGGAGAGGCATTTGGTAAAAGAATGCGTCCTGCCGATGGATGTAAGAACGTGCTTACTAAGGATTTTGAAACCTTTGTGTTTGTTGAAGACGCAGATTATAAAGTATTTACCGGTATGGCTAAAATGACCAAAGATGGAGGAAGAATATCAGGAGATAATTTTTCTTTCCTTTATCCGGATTCAGGAACCATGGTTATGACTTTGGCAGATGGTATGGGGACTGGCGAAGCTGCCTGTGAGGAAAGTGAATCTGTGGTGGATTTGCTGGAACAGTTTATTGAAGCTGGATTTAAAAAGGAATCAGCAATAAATCTAATCAACTCCATTTTGGTATTAAAAGCGGAGGAACAATCCTTTTCCACCATAGATATGACAGTTATTAATTTATTTACCGGTGTTTGTGATATAATTAAAATTGGTGCCTCTACTACCTTCATGAAGCGAAGTAAAGAGGTAGAAGTTATTAATTCCAGCGCCCTTCCGGTAGGAATCATAAATCATATGGACTACGAAACCGTATCTAGAAAATTAAGTGATGGTGATTTTATCATTATGGTTACCGATGGGGTTGTAGATTGTATTCCGGGAGATGAAAAAGAACAGTTTTTGGAAGAGTTTATTTCTGAACTGCACATGAATAATCCCCAGGAAATTGCAAATGCTGTATTGAATCAGGCTTTAGAACTGAATCAATGGGTGCCAAAAGATGATATGACTGTACTGGCAGCAGGTTTTTGGAAAAAGCTAAATTAAAAGAGTTTGGCTTGTGGTATTAAAAAAGATTTCCAAGCAAATGGTTTATGCTTCTTGAAATTTATTTCGGATAGAGTTAAAATGGAAGAAAGTTGCACATTTACTATATTCTTAGGAGAAAAGTGGCTGTTGCAAAGTAAAAATGAGATTCTTCGCGAATTCAACTTTGTTGAATTTTGGCTCAGAATGACAGGTTTGCAACAACCTTTTTTAAGACGTCAAGGCGACATCATGTTTGGATGAGTGAAAGAATAATTTAGAACGAAAGGATGCCACCAATGAAATTCTTTCATACTATTTATTTACGGCAGTATTGCAAATAGTTTGCAATATGCAATGGGTATATGAATGCTTAGAACAATTACGAACTACATGAATGAAAATAATATGATTGCAAAGGGAGACAAAATTGTGCTGGGGGTATCCGGTGGAGCAGATTCTGTCTGCCTTTTCCATGTGCTGCTTCAAGTAGCGCCAGTCTTTGACCTTTCCTTGTTTGTGGTTCATGTGAATCATGGAATACGTGGAGAAGAAGCAGAGGAAGATGAAGCATTTGTTAAAAAACTATGTGAAAATGCAAAGGTTCCTTTTTGGACAGTAAAAGCCCATATACCTGCTATGGCGAAAGAGGAAGGCTTAACGGAAGAAGAAGCTGGTAGAAAAGTACGATATGAGGCATTTTATAAGTGTCTTGAAGAAAATAAGTGTAATAAAATTGCAATTGCACATAATAAAAATGATAATGCAGAAACTATGTTGTTTCATTTATTTAGGGGCAGTGGTATAAAAGGACTTACAGGAATAAGCCCAAAACGAGATGTTATCATAAGACCTTTGCTTTGTGTTACAAGACAAGAGATTGAAGAGTATCTGGAGCAGCAGAAGGTCAGTTTTCGTATAGACAGAACCAATCTTACACAAGATTATAGCCGTAATAAAATCAGACACAGGATTTTAACTTTCGCACAGGAAGAGATTAATACAAAGGCAATTGAACATATGGCTCATACAGCTAATCAACTAAGACTTATGGAGAATTATCTGGAGAAGAATGTGAATCTTGCTTATGATAGAATAGTGATACGAAAAAATGATGGCAGTTTTCAGATGAATGTGAAAGAACTGCAAAAAGAGGATATTATAATTCAACAGGGTATTATTCGAAACGTATTTTATCAGCTGGCAAATCAATTGAAAGATATTGATGCTGTTCATATAGATCTTGTACTTGGATTATTAACAAAAGAAGTTGGTAAGAGACTTCATTTACCTTATGGGATACAAGCGGAAAAAGGTTATGAACATATTACTATGTCCATTCATCAATTCCAATATAATAATGGGGATGATTCTAAGGCTGAAAAGGGAGAAATAGTAGGATATAACCATGTGCTTAAGATTCCTGGGGATACTTATATACCGGAAATAAATCATAGAATTCAAACTCGAATCATAAAATACAAAAAAAATTTAATAATTCCCAAAGATGGGTATACGAAATGGTTTGACTATGATAAAATAAACAATACTGTATTAATAAGAACCAGAAATAGTGGAGATTACATTCAAATTGGTTCCCAATTGAGGAAAAAGATAAAATCCTTATTCATTGATGAAAAGGTTCCAAGAGAGAAAAGAGATCTTGTTCCTTTAGTAGCAGATGGTAATCACATTATGTGGGTTATAGGCAGCAGAATTAGTGAAGCATATAAAGTAAATGAGGATACCAAAGCAATACTTGAGATAAGTTTAAATGGAGGAAATGAAATGAATGACAAAGTTAGTGTATTAATATCTGAGGAAGAAGTAGAGAAGAAGATTTCTGAATTAGGTAAACAAATCAGCAAAGATTATGAAGGAAAAAAAATTCACCTAATCTGTGTATTAAGGGGTGGTGTATTTATTGCCGTTGAATTAGCAAAACATTTAACGGTTCCAGTATCCATGGATTTTATGGCAGTTTCCAGTTATGGAAATGAAAGTGCAAGTTCTGGAAGAGTTAAGATTATCAAGGATTTAGACGATTCCATTGAAGGTAAAGATGTATTGCTAGTAGAAGATATTATTGATTCAGGAACAACATTAGCTTACCTTTTAGAACTTTTAAAAAGCAGAAAACCAAATAGCATTAAACTCTGTACTCTGTTAGATAAACCAGAAAGAAGAGTAACCGATGTGAATGTGGATTATATCGGGTTCCAGATTCCAGATAAATTTGTTGTTGGATATGGATTAGATTATGCACAAAAATATAGGAATTTACCATATATTGGTGTAATAGAATAATTAGAAAGGGGGTCATTTAGTGAAAAAACAGTTAAAAGGATATGGATTTTATATCATAATCCTTGGCATCATATTAATGTCGGTGCTTTTATCTGATAGTTTTACTTATCCAAATGCGCAAACTTATAATCTTGACGATTTTTCAAAAGACCTAAAAGAAAATAATACTAATATAAAAGAAGTTAACGTTTATCCAAATGAAGATGGTAAAACCGGTAAAGTGAAAGTAACATTTAGCGATGATAAGTCTGTTACTTTTGCAGTGGCTGATGTCTCACGTATAGAGACAAAATTACTACAAGAATTCCCAAGTTTTACAATGCATAATCCAACTAAGCCAAATTGGTTTTTAACTAGTGTATTACCGTATTTATTAGGATTTATCGTAATTATTGTATTATTTTCCTTTATGTCCAATCAGGCAGCAGGTGGAGGCGGTGGTAACAGTAAAGTGATGAACTTTGGTAAAAGCCGTGCCAAGATGACCAAGGATGAAAATAAGAATACTACATTTAAGAATGTAGCTGGTTTAGATGAAGAAAAAGAAGAGTTGAGAGAAATTGTAGATTTCCTTAGAACGCCCAAGAAATATCTGCAGGTAGGTGCCAGAATTCCAAAGGGTGTTTTATTAGAAGGTCCTCCAGGAACAGGTAAAACTCTTTTGGCAAGGGCAGTAGCTGGTGAAGCAGGAGTTCCTTTCTTTAGCATATCTGGTTCTGACTTCGTAGAAATGTTCGTTGGTATTGGTGCTTCCAGAGTAAGAGACTTATTTGAAGATGCAAAGAAAAATGCTCCTTGTATTGTCTTTATCGATGAAATCGATGCGGTTGCCAGAAGAAGAGGCACCGGTATGGGGGGCGGACATGATGAAAGGGAACAAACTCTGAATCAATTGTTAGTTGAAATGGACGGTTTTGGCAGTAATGAAGGTATTATCGTAATGGCAGCAACTAACCGTGTTGATATCTTAGACCCTGCAATCTTACGTCCTGGCCGTTTTGACCGTAAAGTTATGGTAGGCAGACCGGATGTTAAGGGAAGGGAAGAAATCCTGCATGTACATGCAAAAGGGAAACCTCTTGGTGAAGACGTTAATCTAAAACAAATAGCTCAGACTACGGCAGGTTTTACAGGAGCAGATCTTGAGAACTTGCTAAATGAAGCAGCTATTGTGGCAGCAAAAGAAAACAGAAGTTACATTAATCATGAAGATATAAACAAATCCTTTATCAAAGTAGGAATTGGTTCCGAGAAAAAGAGTAAGGTAATATCAGATAAAGAAAAAAGGATTACTGCTTATCATGAAGCAGGTCATGCAATATTATTTCATGTGCTTCCAGATGTAGGACCGGTTTATACCGTGTCCATCATTCCAACCGGAACGGGTGCAGCTGGTTATACTATGCCATTACCGGAAAGAGATGAAATGTTTAATACCAGAGGTAAGATGAGACAGGATATTATCGTAAGTCTGGGCGGCAGAGCAGCAGAAGAAATTATCTTTGATGACATTACAACAGGAGCCTCCCAAGATATTAAGATGGCTACT
>CALDJN010000318.1 GCA_937901695.1 uncultured Anaerocolumna sp. | reverse complement strand
AGAGGGATGAATAATACTTTTCAAACATTTTCTTCACCACTTTCCATATATACTTTTAACATTCTCCGTGCTCTCGTCAGTTGCATTTTAACCGTAGATTCTTTCCTTCTTAACAGCTTACTGATTTCAGAAATCGACATTTCTTCATAATAAAATAAATGTATCACAATACGGTATTTCGGTGACAGCTTCGTCAAGAATTCATCTAATGTATTTTCCTCTTTTACGTCCGAAACCAGATTTTCTTCCAGCGGCTGTGTACGCCGATTCCAGGAGGATTTCCAAATATCTTTACAGCAATTGATGGTTACACGAATAAACCATGCCTTCGCATGCTGCTGATTTATAAAATCCGGCTGCTTTTTCAGATATTTTAAAAATACATTTTGAAATACATCTTCCGCATCACTTCTATTCTTTATTTGCGAATAGGCTACTTTATAAACCGTATCCGAATACGTATCGATTATTTCATCAATAGCAGCTTTTGAAATATCGGGCATTCCTTCCCCCTCCCTTTTATGCGGTTTTTTAATTCATTGAATTTTTGGATACCGTATAGATGTAAACTTTGTAGCGAAAGAATTCGTAAATTCTTCTAATCTTCTCCTTATATTAACATAACGATTTACTACTGGAAAAAGCCACACTTCTGCCCATAATATTTATATTTCTCCACTATTAGTACGTCTAATGAGATAAGTAAAAGCTAAACGTATTATTGATTGAGGCGTCATAAGTCATATAAAAACCATAATTCTATTTTAAATCTTAAAATGACTTATAACACCCATATCATTATTGCTTATAAATTTTAATAATCAGAATACTAGGCTTGCCTAAATTTAATACCTCAAAACAAATATAACTTAATCCATTGAGAAAAAACACGAATAGGAGTATAAATGATAGTTGGGCTAATCGCTCAACTTATTACAACTGACGGGAGAAACGAAATGCTTCATAGACAAAAGAAAAATAACCATTCTGCACAGCCTGCCTGCCAATCGGAACAGGCGGTTTCCTTAGCAAAACTGGTTTGGCCAATTTTTATAGAAATGATATTGACCATGCTGGTTGGTAACATCGATCAGTATATGGTTAGCAGCTATTCTCAGAATTCTGTGGCTGCGATTGGAAACGCCAATCAAATCCTCAACCTTTTGCTGATTACATTCAATATTGTAAGTACTTCAACCACAATTCTGGTGTCCCAATACATAGGCTCCAATAATAAACATAAGGTTTCCATCATCTACACGTTATCCCTTTTCGTGAACTTTATTTTCAGTACCTTTATCATGATTCTGATTCTGGTATCTACTGATTCCATTTTTACCTTTATGCATGTTCCGGAAGCGATCCTTGCGGATGCAAAAAGCTATATGAAGATCGTGGGCGGTTTTATCTTTCTGCAAGGGATTATATCCGCATTTTCCGCCATCTTCCGTTCCAATAAGATGATGAAGGAAACTATGCTGATCTCCATCGCTGTCAACCTGATCAATGTGCTTGGCAATGCCCTCTTAATTAACGGAGTTGGCCCCTTCCCGGTGATGGGAGTTGCGGGCGCAGCCTGGGCAACGAACTTCAGCCGGTTGGGCGGAGTAATCCTCTATATCGTTTTCTTTATTAAGAAGTTTGAAACGAAGATTTCGGTTCGCTCCTTAAAGCCGTTTCCAAAATTAGAACTAAAAAAACTGCTTGGAATCGGGCTTCCCTCCGGAGGAGAAAATCTCTGCTATTCGATGGCAATGACCGTCATTTTGAAAATCATCAACACCTTTGGTACCTTTGTCATCAATACGAAGGTGTATGCCAGCACCTTTGCATGGTTTTCCTTCCTTTATTCGTCCGCAGTCGGTCAGGCATCTCAGGTAATTATCGGTAACTACATGGGTGCCGGCGAAGTAGATCTGGTGGACAAACGTGTGAAAAAGACCTGGCGGAATGCGCTGCTGATTGCTATTGCCATGGCGGTTACGATGTTTTTGTTCAGCGATTTCCTATTTGGTATCT
>CALDJN010000317.1 GCA_937901695.1 uncultured Anaerocolumna sp. | reverse complement strand
GCTCGACAACATCAACGGTTATTACGATGTAGGATTAAAGTTTGCCCGCCTGGCTCTGCTTGGTTTGACAATCGCTTTTGAAAATTATAGTTCTTTTAAAGGAATATTTGGTAGCAAATGGGTTGGTCTAAAAAATTTTAAAGAAATATTATCCGACCCATACACGTGGACGGTTGCTAAAAATACGATTTTACTTGCGTTTTGGACATTACTAATTTCATTTCCAATACCAATTATATTTGCATTATTTTTAGAAGAGGTACGGTTCAAAAAGTTTAAAAAGTTTGTACAATCAATAAGTTTTTTCCCATATTTTATATCTGTAGCTGTTGCGGTAAGCATTTTATGTAGTTTTGTATCGCCGGCTGACGGAATCATAAATGTGATTCTTGTAAAATTAGGAAGCAGTTCAATAAATTTTATGGCAGAACCAGGATGGTTTCGTCCGTTATATGTATTGCTGCATGTATGGCAAAATTTTGGTTATGCAGCAATTGTATATATAGCTGCTATTCGTGGTATTGATCCTACATATTATGAGGCAGCGCAAATGGATGGGGCGAATCGATGGAAGAAAATGCATTATATAACAGTTCCATGTTTGCTGCCAATGATGATTACAATGTTTATCATAAATTTAGGAAGTATTTTATCTGTTGATATCAATAAGGTATTGTTAATGCAAAATCCTAGTACATATTCAACATCGGATGTATTGCAGACTTATGTTTATCGTATGGCATTCGGTTCATCTGGATTTCCACAATATAGTCTTGGAACAGCTTTAAGCTTATTCCAATCAGTTATTGCATTTATTTTAGTTATTGCAACGAATGCTATTTCAAAAAAAATATCTGATAATAGTGCATTCTAGTGGAGGAAAAAAAGATGAAAAAACAACGAGGAATAACAACTTTTGATGTTATTGTAACAATCATGATGGCTTTCGTGCTTTTAACCTGTGTATATCCATTTCTTTACGAACTTTCCTAAACGAAATTACGACATCAGGAAACAATGTTTTTACAATCATATAAATATATAATGACAGCGGAAAGATTAGGTATCGTTAAAGGATTTATAAATTCTGTCATATATACTGCCCTAGGTACAATTGTAGCGGTAATTGTTACTTTTATGACGGCTTATGTTTTAACACGAAAGAAATTTCGTGCAAGAAGAGTCATCATGTTCTTGTTCATGACTACATTTGTGTTTGAGGCAGGAATTGTACCAACGTATATTATTCAGAGTAAATTAGGACTTGTTAATAATATTCTTGTCATGATTTTGCCAATGGCAATTAATACGTATTTATTAATTATTTGCAGAACTTTTTTAAATCAGATATCACCTGCAATAGAAGAGGCTGCAATTGTGGATGGAGCAAATGATTGGATTGTAATGTGGAAAATCTTTTTCCCAATTTCAAAACCAACGATAGCTACAATTACCTTGTTTTACCTTGTACAGAAATGGAATGATTATCTAACACCATTAATTTATTTGCAAAAAAACAAATTGCAACCATTACAGCTGATTTTATACAATTTTACAGCAGCTGCAAATTCTACAGGCTCTCCATTGGAAAATATTAATGTAAACGGGCATTTATTATCTTATCAGACATTAACAGCTGCAATTGTCATAATTACTATTGTACCGATTCTTTTAGTCTACCCATTTGCACAGAAATATTTTACAACAGGATTAATGGTCGGTTCTGTAAAAGAATAATATGAAGGAAATAGGAAAAGGTATATGTCGGAAAGAACTCTGAAGTATTCAAATCGAACATTTAGGACAAGGCCGGACAAATTGCTGTTTGGTCCAGCGGGAAATCGACTTTTTGTAGATTATTTAGATAAGCTTCCTGGTTTTAGTGGAAGAATCGATTATTTACATAAGGTTAATTTAAATCTGATTTTTAAAGTTACAAGTAAGGATATCGAAAAAGAAACATGGGATTATATGAAGGCTGTTTGGCATCCGGAATATTTGGAAACAGAATTAGAGGATGCAAAAATTTTTTTTCGAGAGAAGAAATATATTACCAAAGAAGATTGTGCGGTATCCATTCAATATTGGAAAAATGTAAGTAATCAGAATATTACACTGAAGTTAAGCTATACTCCGGAATATTGTGAGATTGAAAATGAAAATGGAATAAAGGTGTATTCTCCAGTAACGAATCATGGATATCGTTTTTATTATATTTTAAAAACGAACCTGTCAAATCAGGAACAATATATTTTGCAACCAAATGAGATGCTGCAATTTGTTATTGTAGCGGCATTTGGAATTGATAAAAAAGATCCAGATGATTTATGTAAAAAAAGAGCAGACCTATTATGCCGTATGGAACCAGATATTTTGCTTGCGCAACAATGTAGAGATTACCGTGAATTTTATCAAGAAATTCCTCGTTTTGAATGTAGCGATAAGGCTTTAAATGCGGCATGGGATTACCGTTGGTATATCTTACATAATTGTTATGCGGAACCTAAATATGGAAATTACAATCACGGTCTAATGTATGAGGGAAGAGCACATAAAATGGGAAAAGAAATTTTTCATCCTACCGGGTGGGAATTTACGAAATTCATTCCGCTATCAACACCATTACATATCACCGATATGAAATGGAACGGAAATTCTTATTATGTAAAAGAAATGATGAAATCTTTATTGGACAGTGTGGATGAACGGGGAGAACCAAGAGTAATGCTTTCTGATACGTTTGGAGCATCTTATAGTAATTATAGTATCTGGGCTTTTTATCAATATTATCTAATTCATCCTGACTTACATTTTTTAAACGAGATTTTGGATAAGTTAAAAAAATATATAAATGGTATGATTGATAAGTATACCGATGGAAAGAATCTGTTGCAGATTGTTAAAATTCATCAACTTACAGGAAAAGAATATCAACCAAGTTATTGGTTTTTTAGTGATTTTCCAGAAGATTATGCAAATCCAAAGACTTATACTTATTTAAAAAGAGTAGACAGCAGTATATATTTCTATTTAAATTTGATAGGACTTATGGGCTTGTGCGAAGAGGCAGAGGATAAAGATGCATTCAAATATCAAAGCCTGGCAGAGCAATTAAAGTTGGAAATCAATACGAAGATGTGGGATGAAAATTCAGAATTCTATTATGATATTCATTTTGAAACGGAAGAAAAGGCATTTGTAAAAAACATTGTTGGATTTTATCCATGGTGGGCTGATATTGCGCCACAAAGTAAGATAAAAGGATTTGAAACATTATTTGGAGAAGAATTTGAAACAGAGTATATGTTTCCGTCGGTATCGAATAAGTGCCGCGCATATGCACCAAATGGTGGCTGGATGGGTAATTTTATAAAGGGCAGAGATGGATGCGTATGGGACGGACCATCGTGGCCATATACAAATGGGATTATTATTGATGCAGTAGGAAAACAGAGTCAAAAGAAGGATCACATTTATGACAAAAAATTTGCAATATACTTGCATCGATATGCTATGCAACATTTTAGAAATGGAAATATAAACGAACCTTATTTAGTAGAACATTATAACCCGGAGACAGGCGAAGCATTAAGTGATGAAGTGGATTATAATCATTCCTATTTTATTGATTTAATTATGTGTTATGTATTAGGACTAAAGATATATAAAGATTATATCCAGATAGATCCACTTTATCTTGGTTTGGATTATTTTCTATGTACTGGTATCAAGATAAAAAATCATAGGCTAGATATTAAATATCAGCGGGACAAGATATTTGAAGTAATTCTAGATGGGAAAGAGATAATAAAAGAGAAAAAACTGGTGAAACAGACGGTGTTATTGTAATTTTACAATAATCTTATGAATATATAGAATGATAAGAGATTCAAAAGTCATTATAAGATTTTATATATGTGCTCCTATTCATGATCATAGTTTTTATATGACTTATGACACTCATATCATAGGATGAATAAAAGCGGAGGAACATTGTTGGTTTCCTCTGTTTCTATGAGCTACTAGCCATTATCGGTTAGTAGCTTTTTATATACATATCCATGTCTGCTTATTATAGAAAGGTTTGTAAAAACGTAGCAACTGCCATACCGCTGCCGGTCAAATAGGTAATCTCAAGTCGGAAATTGTCTTGCAAATTTACGAAGTACTTTGCAAATTTATGAATTTACGGAACTTCTCTTATCCAGTACCGATTCCCGCTTTATAAGTTCAACATCCAGTACGATATTCTGCGTTGGTAAGGATGGATTTTTTCAAATGCTGGAATAATACTTCCAATGCAAATTGTGCCTTCTGCTTAATATCCTGTGAAATCGTGGCTAACCTAGGGGTCACATATTGAGATATGGGAAGATTGTCAAAACCAATAATTGAAAAGTCCTCCGGTATCCGATACCCTCTTCGCTTTAATCTGTCCATTAGCTCGATGGCGCTGTTATCGGCGGCGACAAAGATGGCACTGACCGGTTTTTTAAAAGAGCAAAGCCTGGTTGCGGTTTCCTCCATGTTTGTCGGTTCTAAAATATGTTCCGGATACAAATTCAAATTAGCAGTTTCTATGGTATCCTGAAAACCTTTTAATCGTTGCTTGATTAACTGGTTGACACTGGTATGAGGTGTAATAAAAGCAAAATCCCGATGCCCATTCTCTATAAAATGTTTAGCAGCCAGTACACCACCCTTATAATCGTCGATTCCTATATTAATCAATTGCCTTACACTACTATAACTATCCGTAAATACGAGTGGAAGCTTATTATCCGCCTGTATTTGCTGAATGTTTTTATCAAAGGTTCCTAGAAACAGGGCACCCTCTGCATTCCATGACTGTA
Source organism: uncultured Anaerocolumna sp. (assembly GCA_937901695.1). Classification (GTDB taxonomy): domain Bacteria; phylum Bacillota; class Clostridia; order Lachnospirales; family Lachnospiraceae; genus Anaerocolumna. Next base: position 511 of record CALDJN010000317.1, on the reverse strand, counting down.
AGTGCTTCGTAACATCGGAATATTCATTGATAAAATGTACCATAGCATTATAACCGTACTCCTGAACAAGCTGTATAATATATCCCAGCATCGTAGCATTGTAAGGTGATTCAAGTACATTACCTGAGCCCTGTAGGATAATGGATATGATTTTGGAGGATTTGGATGACAGGCTCCGCGCAGAGGAATTAGGAACATAACCAAGTTTTTCAATAATGGATTGTATCTTCGCTATATTTTCATCCGACACTTCGGAATAGCGCTTATTCACAACGCGCGATACCGTCATTACGCTTACTCCGGCTTCTTTTGCAATATCTTTTAGCGTTACCATATACACTCCCTCTTCTTAGCAGAGCGGGATATAAGGGACAACAGAAGTATCCGATCCAATGGGCGGGAGATCAGATGTCAACTTGGGAGGGAGTACCCTTTTGGCGCGTGGCTATCCGCTTTTTATTATTATACATTGATTATTGAATGAAATTAGAGTTATAATCTACATAGAAAT
>CALDJN010000316.1 GCA_937901695.1 uncultured Anaerocolumna sp. | reverse complement strand
CAGGAAATCATGCTCAAGGTGTTGCATATGCAACACCTTGAGCATGATTTCCTGCTGATGCTGTAATTAACCCTTTTTCTCTTTCTTCATCTGATAATGTACTTATTTTATAGTAAGCGCCTCTAACCTTATATGCACCAGTATATTGCATATTCTCAGGTTTTAAATAAACTTTGTTACCTGATTGTTCAGAAAAATATTCGCTATATATCAGTTTCGTATTTAAAGTGACTTTTTTTACTAATTCAGAAGCTTCCTCAAACTTTTCTAATGTCATCATAATGTTTGTCTCCTTTTAATTGAATAGCGCATTTACAAAGTCTTCTGCGTTAAATTTCTGTAAGTCGTCGATATGTTCTCCAATTCCTATATATTTTACCGGAATACCAAGCTCCGACTGAATGGCAATGGCAATTCCTCCTTTGGCTGTTCCATCCAGCTTTGTTAGTATAATACCTGTGATATCAGCAACCTCATTGAATTCTTTTGCCTGTGAAAGTGCATTTTGCCCAGTAGTGCCGTCTAACACTACTAAAGTTTCACGATAGGCATCAGGATATTCTCTGGTAATGACACGGTCAATTTTCTTAAGCTCTTCCATTAAATTTTTTTTGTTATGAAGTCTTCCTGCTGTATCACAGATTAAAATATCAGTATTACGGGCTTTTGCCGCCATAATAGCGTCATAGATAACAGCTGCAGGATCTGAACCTTCCTGCTGCGCAATAATTTCTACGCCTGCACGATTTGTCCATTCTGTTAATTGTTCAATGGCTGCAGCACGGAATGTATCCGCAGCAGCTACTAATACTTTCTTACCCTGTGCCTTTAATTGACCTGCTAATTTACCGGCAGAGGTAGTTTTACCAACACCATTTACACCAATTAACATTATAATGGATTTGCGGTTTTCAAATTCATAAGCAGTTTCCTTTATTTCCATCTGCTCTTTGATACTTTGAATTAATAAATTTTTACACTCTTTTGGATCTTTAATCTTTAATTCTTTTACTTTGGCTTTTAAATTATTGATAACTGAGGTGGTTGTATTTATCCCCAAATCAGCCATAATTAAGATTTCTTCTAATTCTTCATAAAAATCTTCATCAATATTTGAAAATCCATTAAAGATAGAATCAATTCCTGCTACAATATTGTCTCTTGTTTTGGAAAGTCCAGCAACTAACCGGCTGAAAAAACCTTTCTTTTCTCCCATATGTTCACTCCTTAAATTTAAGTTATTTATCTAATTCATCTTCTATTAAATTAACAGATACTAGTGTAGATACACCTTTTTCCTGCATGGTAATACCATATAGAATATCTGCTGCTGACATAGTACCTCTTCTATGAGTAATAACAATAAATTGGGTATGCTCTGTTAATTTATGTAAGTACTGCGCAAATCGTTTTACATTGGCATCATCCAAAGCAGCTTCAATCTCATCTAATAGGCAGAAAGGAGAAGGCTTTAGATTCTGGATTGCAAATAATAAGGAAATGGCTGTTAAAGCCTTTTCACCACCGGATAACTGGAGCATATTCTGCAATTTCTTGCCTGGCGGCTGGGAAGTAATGATGATGCCTGCTTCTAGAATATCATCATCTTCAGTTAATTCCAAGGTGGCTTTACCACCACCAAACAATTGTTTAAATACCAAATCAAATTGTACTTTAATGGCTTGGAATTTTTCTTCGAATTGTTTACGCATTTCATCGTCTAATTCGTGGATGATTCCTACTAAGGTTTCTTCTGCTTTACGTATATCGTCTCTTTGAGTTCTTAAAAATGTATATCGTTCAGACAGATTCTTATAATCTTCAATGGCATTGACATTAACGTCACCAAGGTTTTTAATCTTTCCTTTTATGTCAGAAATGCCTTTCTTGGTTTGTGGTAAATTAGTAATGGAATCATCTTTTAATAATAGTGCCGAACTAAAGGTCAGTTCGTATTCTTCCCACATATAACTAATCTTTTCATCCATTTGCTCCAATAACTTTTCTAATTGATTGGATAGACGATAAGCCTCTTTGTCCAAATTATTCATTTCCTGTGACAATTCTTCTCTTTTTTGGAAGAAAGCTTTATGACTTTTAGTTATTTCCTCTTTCGTCCTATTTAATACTTTTATATTTTCTTCCAAAGTCAACGCCTTTTGATTTAGGAGTTCAATTTCATTTTCTGTATTCTGAATATTATCCTGCTTTTCCCGAACCTGTACTTCTGAATTATCCTTTGTTCTATTTAATTCAGAAGCCTCTTCGTACAATCTTTCCAATTCACGTTTCATACGTTTAATATGTTCCATCATATTCTGATTGCGTTGTTCTAATGCTGAAAAATCAACACGTATAGAGGAAGCTTTGTCATTTAACTTTTTCTCCTTTTGCTTTTCAAGTTCTAGTAAGCCATTGAATTCTTCAATCCTATCCTCATTTTCTTTGCTTTTTAACTCGTTTTGTTTTAAATCTTCATTCAGTTTATCAATATTTTCATGTAATTCTTTAGACTGTAAATCAATTTCACGAATTTCATTAGTGAATTCGTGAAAGCTAACTTTACCTTCTTCTTTCTTAGCCATTTCCTGATTCAGGTTCATTTTAATTGTATTTTGATTTAAATACAACTCTTGTAATTTTGCTTTATTCTCTTCTACCTGCTGTCTTATAGAATTTCTTTCATTTTTCTTATCTTCCTTATCTTTCATAAATTGAATCACCAATTTAGAAAGAGATTCTACATTTTTCTCTAATTCTTCTATTTCTCTACGTCTGCTTAGTAAATTACTGGAATTCTTATAAGCACCACCAGATAACGAACCGCCTGGATTTAGTAATTCTCCCTCCAGGGTTACAATACGCAGCGTCTGGTTATATTTCTTTGCCAGTCGTAATGCGTTGTCAATGTTATTAACAACAATATTTCTGCCAAGCAAGTATCCCATCAAATCCCGGAATTTAGAATCTGCCTCTACTAAAGTATTGGCATAACCGATAACCCCTTCTTCCTTTAGAATTTTATCAGAATTAGCCATTTCTTTATTTGTAATGTTTGTTAAAGGTAAGAAGGTAGCACGACCAAATTTATTCTTTTTTAAATACTCAATCAGACTTTTGGCTGTTTCTTCTGTTTCCGTAACAATATTTTGAATATTACCACCTAGGGCAATTTCAATTGCAGTTTCATACTGAGGGTCTACTTTAATAATATCGGCAACAACACCAATAATACCGGAATTGGTTTCTTTTCTCTCCATTACCTTACGAATACTATTACCATAACCTTCATAGCGCTCCGTTAAGTTCTTTAAAGATTCTAATTTGGACTTTTTCCTATGGTATTCTTGCTGTTTATCAACTATTTGAGAAGATAATTGTTCAATTTCTTTTTGCAGAATACCAATTTGGGATTCCACTTGCTCATTCTGGGTATTTATTTCAATGATTTTATCGGATATTTGACTTAAATTATCCTCTTCTTCTTTTATTGCAATATCAATAAGTGCTTCTTCACTTTTATTTTTAAGAAGCTTTTGGTTTAATTCTACTTTCTTAATATTATTTTGTTCTAAAATAGTCTCATAACGCTGTAAATTAGTCTTAATAATGGAATTTTCACTTAAGAAATCAAATATCTCACTGTTACAATCTTCTATTTGTTTCATGAAACCAGCTATATTTTCTCGTACTTTTTCCAGATTGATGGTTATGGCAGATTGATTATCATCCAATGCATCAATTTTAGAATCAATCTCCTGTTTTTCTTTAATATAGCCTTCTTGTTCCATTTTTTTAGAATTAATATCTTTATTAATTGTTTCAATTCTGGATTGGTAATGAAGATTATTTTGCTTTATAGAAAGAATCTGCTCCTTTAATACCTTAATAGAGCCTTCCTGTTTTTCTTTACTTAACTTGCATTCATTAAGAGCATTCTTATTCTCATCCAGCTCACTGTCGCATTCTGTCATTTGTATCTCTAACTTTTCATACTCTTCTTTGGTGTTCTCATAATCCGTTGTAACAGAAGCTAAATGATCTTTTGTAATCTGCAGTTTTTCTTCTAATTGGGATTTAGACTCTCCCATATTGCCATGTTCCATAAGAAATAAATTAACATCTAAGGTTTTTAATTCATCCCTTAACTTCAGATATTCCTTGGCTGTCTTGGATTGCTGCTCCAATGGTCCAATCTGCTTTTCAATCTCAGATAAAATATCATTAATTCTGCATAAATTTTGTCTTTCTTCCTCTAAGTTCTTCTCCGCAGAATTTTTACGCTTTTTAAATTTAACGATACCGGCAGCTTCATCAAATAATTCACGTCTATCTTCCGGTTTACCGCTTAAAATTTTATCTATCTGACCTTGTCCGATTATGGAATACCCTTCTTTACCGATACCAGTATCCAAAAATAGTTCCTGGACATCCCGAAGTCTGCAGGTACTTCCATTAATTAAATATTCGCTTTCACCGGAACGATATACCCTTCTTGCAACGGTTACTTCCTCATATTCAATAGGTAGTTTACCATCGGAATTATCCAGGGTTATAGCTACATAAGCATAACCCATTGGCTTTCTGGTTTCTGTACCGGAGAAAATAATATCCTCCATTTTGGAACCTCTAAGCTGTTTGGCACTTTGCTCACCAAGAACCCAGCGAACCGCATCACCTACATTACTTTTACCACTGCCATTTGGTCCGACAATTGCTGTTATACCATCATGAAACTCAAAGTTTATGAATCCCCCGTTAATGTTATTTTCGCCCTTTCATCTTCAGTATGGATTGATAAGCCGCTGCCTGTTCTGCAGCCTTTTTGGTTCTACCAACTCCGATACCTAATTCTGTATCATCTATTAACACTGCCACAGTAAAGTTCTTATTATGATCAGGTCCCTCTTCTTTTAATAATTCGTAATATAATTGTCCTTTGTACTTACTTTGCACAATTTCTTGTAAGATAGTCTTGCTATCGAAAAAGAGTTGTTTATTCTCTACATCAGATAAAATAAATCCATTGATGAACTCTTTTGCATTAGTAAAACCACCGTCTAAATAGATTGCACCGATTACAGCTTCCAAGGCATCCGATAGAATGGAATGTCTTTCTCTGCCACCAGTTGCTGCTTCCCCCTTGCCTAATAGGATAAAGTCTCCTAGCCTAATATCAATTGCACATTGGGCAAGCATTTGTTCACATACTAATCTGGCTCTAAGTTTAGTCATATCGCCTTCTGGCATCTTAGGATTATTACGGAAAATATATTCGCTAGACACTAATTCAAGGACGGCATCACCAAGAAACTCTAATCTTTCATTATTATCTAATTTTTTCAACCGCTTCTCATTGGCGAAAGAACTGTGCATTAGGGCATGTCTTAGCAACTTTCGATCATTAAAATGATATCCAATGATGTCTTCAAAAGCCTTTAAACGGATTAACCCAGATGTATCTGCACTAACCATATTAATTAACCTCCAGTTTAAATTTTTGTTTTTAGAAAACTATCGAAATAAAATAAAAAATTCTTAAGAAAATGTCATTCTAACTTAAATTTTTACTTATTAAGATTCAACTCAAATAAAAGGGTTATTACTTATAGTATTTTAACCCATTTGAGATTAATAAAACAAGCAAAATTTAAATCAGAATGACATCGTAATACTTTTCCTGTAATTCCTTTTTTAAATATCCTTTTAAGGATAACCTCTCGAAAGAGTACATGAAATTAATTGATTAATTTAAAGCTTTCTTAATTTCGTCTACTGCATCGCCAACTGTAACTATATTTTCAGCATCTTCATTGGCAATTTCAATGTCAAACTCTTCTTCAATACCCATAATAATCTGGAAAATGTCCAGAGAGTCTGCACCTAAATCATCAACAAAAGTTGTTTCCATTGTAATATCGTCTACTTCCACGTTTAATACTTCACTAATAATCTTTTTCAATTTTTCAAATTCCATAATAATCACCTTTCGCTTTTAACCTTTTATTCTTTTCCTTGAATATACATGCTAATTTTTTCATTAATATCTTGATCCATAAATGTTATACATTGGATAATTGAATTCTTAACCTCAATACTTTTTGAACTTCCATGTGTTTTTACCACAAGTCCATTAAGTCCAAGTAGTGGTGCTCCGCCATATTTAGAAGCATCAAAAGTTTTTAAGGTTTCTTTTAAAGCAGGCTTACTAAGTAATGCCCCTATTTTACTTCTTGTAGTGCTCTTAAGTCCAGTTTTAATTTTACCCATTAAAGCACTTCCAAGGCCTTCGTAAAGTTTTAAAATTACATTTCCTACAAATGCTTCGCAGACTATAACATCTGCCCCACCATGTGGAATATCTCTAGCCTCAATGCTTCCTATAAAATTAATGTCATTACAATTCTTAAGAAGCGGAAATGTTTCTTTTACTAACATGTTCCCCTTTTCTTCTTCAGCACCTATATTCACAATCGCTACTCTTGGATTCTTAATACCAACAACATGCTCCATATATACGGAACCCATTTTTGCAAATTGTACTAAATGTGATGCTCTCGCATCAACATTGGCACCACAATCTACCAGCAAAGAAACTCCTTTGGTAGTAGGAATTAATGGTGCTAGAGGTGGTCTTTCTACTCCTTTTATTCTGCCTATAATTAATTGCCCACCTACTAAAACAGCGCCAGTACTTCCGGCAGATACAAAAGCATCTGCTTCACCGTTTTTTACAAGATTCAGTGCAACAACAATAGAAGATTCTTTTTTACGCCTTATGGCCATTACAGGTGCTTCTTCATTGGTAATAACATCGTTTGCATTAACGATTGATAAGCGATCCCTATCATAAGTATAATTACTTAGTTCGGCATTGATTGCTTCTTCTTTACCAACCAGTATTACCTGAATATCTTCTCGCTCGTTGATTGCTTCTACTGCGCCTTTTATAATTTGACTGGGTGCGTTGTCCCCACCCATTGCGTCAACTGCAACTCTTACCATTCTTTTCATAGTTGGCTCCCATCTGCACAATGCGCATAATTACATACTGTATACTCTCCTTCAAAACCCCCCTGCCAGTATCTATACACCAATATACTAGATATTATTATAAAAATCAACACTTAATTATGAAAATATATTATCAGTAAAAATACAGTTTTACAGTGCAGCCTGTGATACAGGCTGCATTGTAACAACAGAGCAAAGAACAAGTTTGACCTTATTGAGAATTGTCATTCTGAGCCTGAAAGGCGAAGAATCTCATTTTTTGAGAAGAGATTCTTCGCCTTTCAGGCTCAGAATGACAACTTCTAGGCTCAGAATGACAACTTCTAGGCCAGAATGACAACTTCTAGGCCAGAATGACAACTTCTAGGCTCGGAATAACATAATTTCACTCCAACACTTGACATAGAGCACATAAAAAAGGCACCTAGAAAGAATTGTTTTCATCTTCCAAAGGTGCTCATTGAACAAAAATTACAAAAACCCATGTGGGAATCTACCCGCATGTAAATTAGTTATTAAAACGATTACCTATATTTTCTTATAGAAAAATGATTTATGAGTTATAAATTGTAAATTTTGGGGCTGAATAATCTGCTCTGTACTACCCACAAATAATATGCCATCCTTTTTCAGCGATTGATTGAATTTTTTATAAATACTGTCCTTTGCATCTTCGGTAAAATAAATTAATACATTTCTGCAAACAATCAAATCGCAATGGCTTGGATATTCATCCTTTAGTAAATTATGTTGTTTAAATTCTACACATTGTTTTATACTATCGGAAATCTGATAGGTTTTATCATTGATTTCACGAAAATATTTTGATAAGAATTCATCAGGAAGACCTTTTAGACTCTTTATATTATATAGACCTAATTTTGCCTTTGAAAGAACCTGTTTATCAATGTCCGTTGCTATGATTTTAATACGGGAAAGTGGTAAGAATTTAGATAACAGCATGACTAAGGAATATGGTTCATCACCTGTAGAACATGCCGCACTCCATATCTTTAATTGATTACCAAACTTGCTAAAAAGGTAAGGTAATATCTCTTTCTCTAATAGAGACCACTGCTCCGGATTACGGTAAAATTCTGATACATTAATGGTCAAATAATTAATAAATTCTTCAAACATGATTGGATCCTTCTTAATGGTTTCAACGTATACATTATAAGAATCTATCTTATGCTTGGCTATTAATGCATCAATTCTCCGTTTCATTTGCCGTTCTTTATAAGCATTTAAGTCAATTTTAGTTAAAATAAAAATCTTCTCTTTAAAGGTCTCATAGTTGTCAGTCACAGAGAACCTCCTCATTCTCAACACATATTTGCATAATACATTTGTATATCACATTTACATGTGTAACACAATTTCTCGTGTATACAATTTCTTGTTTATATAATTACTTGTGTATATAATTTCTTGTGTAACATACTTATATGTGTTTCACTTGTATTTTTTGCATTTTACACATTCTTCAGTATAATAATTACTATTCTTTAGTAGTTTCCGTAGTTTCTGATGTTTCTGCCTTTTCGTCAGCAGCCTCTTCAGCTGCATGTAAAGCTTTAATGCTTAAGCTAATCTTCTTTTCCTCTAAATTAAAGTCAACTACTTGAGCAGTTACTTCTTCTCCAATGGATAAAACATCAGATGGTTTTTCTACATGTTCTTTGGAAATCTGTGATACATGAAGTAATGCATCAACACCTGGCTCTAATTCAACAAATGCACCAAAATCAGTCATTCTGGACGGCATAATTTTCAGCAGCCTTTAACCATGGATTGGTGTTTTCGAATTTAAGACTTAAAGCAATTTTTTCACCTGAGATATCTTTAATAAGAACTTTTACAGTATCTCCTACTTTAAATAATTTCTTAGGATTATCTACTCTGCCCCAAGACATTTCGGAAATATGAAGAAGACCGTCTGCACCACCTAAATCAATAAATGCACCAAAATCAGTTACATTCTTAACAACGCCTTCTATTGTCATTCCAACACTGATTTTTTCAAATAATTCTTTTTGCATAGCTTTCTTTTTCTCAACGATTAATTGTTTACGGTCGCCAATAATTCTTCTTCTCTTAGGATTAAATTCGCTGATTACGAATTCAATTTCCTGTCCTGCATATTTAGCTAAATTCTTTTCATAGGAATCAGAAACTAAGCTTGCTGGAATAAAGATTCTAGCTTCGTCTATGATTACACTTAAACCGCCATCTAATACAGTAGCAACTTTTGCTTTTAATACTTCCTTGTTGTTAAATGCTTCTTCTAATCTCTTATTTCCTTTTTCAGCGGCCAATCTTTTATAAGTTAAAAGTACTTGTCCTTCGCCATCATTTACTTTCAATACTTTGGCTTGCATAGTATCGCCTTCATGAACAAGTGTAGTTAAATCTACGTTAGGGGTGTTGGTATATTCACTTCTAGTAATTATACCATCTGCTTTGTAGCCTATATTTAAGACGATTTCGTCTTCTTTTACACGTATTACAGTGCCC
>CALDJN010000315.1 GCA_937901695.1 uncultured Anaerocolumna sp. | reverse complement strand
CATTCTGAGATGTCATTCTGAACTGTCATTCTAAACCGTCATTCTGAGATGTCATTCTGAGCGTAGCGAAGAATCTCATTTTAAAATAGATTCTTCGCTACGCTCAGAATGACACACTTTCATAGCAAAAACAAATTTAAAGAAAGGTTTTACCTAATAAGGTCAAATTTCTCACAAATACATCGTTTTATCACATTAAGAGTTTCCATATCTGCCCCTTCCGGCACGAAATTATTTTTCCTAATATCTTGTCTGAAAAGAAAGGTATAAATAACCCCAGCCAATAAATACCTGCCATATATCATATCCATGTGATACCCGTCTCTACAAAGGGATTTTTCTCCAAGCTCATAACGAAATGGTGGGGTTTTCCTGACAGCCTGAATTACATCTCCACAGGGAATTAATCTCATACCTGTTTTTTGGGCTGCTATATCATAACATTTACTTAATTTTACATACATTTCCTGCTGGCTGGAATGATATCTGCCAAACGCACTGTGATTGCTGTCTATTTCATAAGCCCAGGTTTTATGTAGTAAGTATTCTGCAGCCGGGCAGATGGATTTAAAATAATCAAGGAGCTGATTTAAGTAAGGAAAATAAGTACCTTCCATACCACTATCATGACTAGCCTGCTGAGTTATAATGTAATTCCATTTTTCTTCTTTTAGAATTTCATTAACCGATACGTATCTCTCGGTTGATTGTCCGTTTAATTCGTACAAATAGTCTTTCGACTCTGTTAAAACATTATTCCAATGTCGTTCTAACGAACAACCTCCAATATATAGGTTTACCACTTTCAATTCCATGCCATCCGCTTTTGCCACATCATGTAAATAATACAGGGCATCTTCTGAAAAGCTGTTTCCCACCGCAAGTAATTTTGTTTCATCCATAACAACATCCCCTATTTTAATTCAAATGGTACATATTCTTCTGTACTGCTATCAGTGCCAATAAATACATGGAACTCACCTTTTTCGCTTCCAAAGGTTAAATCTGCCTTACAGAATCGTAACATATCTTCTGTAATCTTAAAAGTTACCTTTTTCACTTCACCAGGTTGTAAATCCACCTTCTGATAACCTTTCAGTTCTTTTCTTGGGCGAACTACACTACCCACACAGTCTCTGATATAGAGCTGAACGGTTTCTGTTCCTCTATATTCTCCTTCGTTTTTTATAGTGACATATGCATCAAGAGTCTCTCCTTCACACATGATATCCTTACTTAACTTAAGGTCAGAATATTGAAACTTTGCATAACTAAGCCCATAACCAAAAGGATAAAGAGGAGCATTTGGAATATCTCTATAACTTGATCGATAATCTCTTTCTCCAGTTTTCGGATCATAAGGTCTGCCGGTAAAATACTCGTTGTAATGAACCGGTACTTGACCAACACAATATGGAAAACTCATAGGCAGCTTTCCACCAGGGCTTACCTTTCCGGTAAGAACATTAAGAATAGCAGTGCCTCCCTCTGTTCCAGGCATCCATACGTTTAATATTGCTTTGGATTTCCCTGAAACTTCCCGTAAATCCAAAGGTCTGCCAGTGAAAAGAATTACTGCAATATTCGGATTTACTTCATATATAGCACGGAGCAGTTTTTCCTGTACTTTCGGTAAAGTTATATCTGCCCGACTGGCAGCTTCACCGGACATATGGCGATGTTCCCCCAATGCTAATATTACCTTGTCCGCATTCTTTGCTGCTTCCACTGCCTCTGTTAGCATATTTTCCTGGTCTTCTTGTTTAATCGCCTTACCATGCAGCTCTGGAATTAAGTTTCTATCTTCTTCTCCAAGGATATTACATCCTTTGGCAAAAGTCAATTCATAGTCCATTTTACATTTTTTAGCTGCATCTGCTATTGAAACGCTATCTTCCGGTCTTCCAAGCATGGACCAGGTACCATATATTTCTTTTTCCTCCACAAATGGTCCGATGAAGGCAACCTTTTCTTGCTTTTTAATAGGAAGAATTCCATCATTCTTTAATAAAACGAAGGATTTTTCTGCTGCTTCCAAGGAAACTTGCCTATGCTCTTTACATAGTATAATTTCTCTTTCCTTAGCCTCATCTGCATCTTTATATGGATTTTCAAATAAGCCTAATTTATTCTTTAAGTTAAGTATCCGAAGAACCGCTTCATCTAACAGCTCTTCCTTTACGGTACCGTCTTCTATAAGAGAAGCCAGATTCTTACTGTATATTCCTGTCATCATATCAATATCTACACCGGCATTCATAGCCATTCCTGCTGCTTCTTTTCGATCCTTTGCATATCCATGATATTGCAATTCCTCAATAGCAGCCCAGTCAGATATTAATACTCCATCGAATCCCATCTCATCCCGCAGTACATCTCTCATAAGCCATCGGTTCCCGGTTGATGGAATCCCGTTTAACGTATTAAATGATGTCATTACCATTTCCACTCCTGCTTTTATGGCAGCTTCATAAGCTGGAAGATAATAACCTCTAAGGGTATTCTCAGAAAGTTCCACCGTATTGTACTCTCTTCCTCCGGTAGGGGCACCATATGCAGCAAAATGCTTTACACAAGCTGCAATTTTGTATTCCTCGCCTACATTATTACCTTGGAATCCCTCTACCATTGCAACTGCAAAGTCACTGTTTAACTTTGTATCCTCACCGGTGGATTCCATTACTCTTCCCCATCTGGCGTCTCTGACTACATCAACCATTGGTGCAAAAGTAACATGGACTCCGGAAACAGCAGATTCCTTTGCTGCTATCTTTGCGCATTTTTTTGATAACTCTGGCTCAAAGGTAGCTCCTTGTGCTAATGGGATAGGAAATATGGTCCGGAATCCATTGATAATATCCATCATAATTAATAATGGAATTTTATGAGGATGTTTTTCTATGTAGGCATCCTGTATTTCTTTATATTTTTTTGCACCTAATAATCCAATTACAGAGCCTGCCTGTGCAATACTCTCCTCCGTTATTCCATTTTCCCTAATTGGACCAGTAAGCTCTGCTTCATCTATGAAAAATCCACTTGTCACCTGTAAAAGCTGATTTATTTTCTCCGTAAGGCTCATATCCCCAACTAAATCCTTTAACTTCTGTTGATCCATTCCACATTCCTTTCTGTCATACACAATACTGTAATGCTTTACTCTATCTCTTGTATCTTTTTAACGGAACCTCGTTTCATAATTACAGAGTCGTACACCATATGCTGGGACTTTTCTCCATTCATCATTCCGTGCAGCAGTGATACTGCGGATAAAGCCATTTCTGTTGCCGGCTGGTACACAGTATCCAACGCTGGATTATAAAACTCAGTCATTTCTATTCCGTCAAATCCTATAATGGATATATCTTCCGGTATTTTCTTACCGCCAGCTAATGCTGCCTTTGCAGCTCCAATTGCCAATACATCGGAAAAGGCAAAAACAGCAGTCATGGAAGGATTTTTTTGCATTAACTGTTTCATAGCCAGAAATCCGGCTCGAAAACCTGCACCACTTACAGGAACTCCGGTAGAGATTAAATTATCATCCACTGGTATTCCGCTTTCCTCCAATGCTCTTTTATATCCTTGATATCGCAATATATTCGGTGTAATCAGCCTCATTACATCTTTGTATAAAAATCCTATATTCTTATGTCCCATTTCAATCAAATATTTCGTAGCTTTATAGGCTTCTTTTTCATCATCAATAATCACGCTGGAATAGAGGGATGGGTCAACATTTCCTTCGGAACTTACTGTAAGAAGAACGGAGGGAATCCCAAGCTGCTTAAACTTGGACTCTGTATAGGAAGAAAATGAACCTCCCATAATGATTACCCCACATAGATTACTGTGCATAGATTCACTGATTGCAATATCAAGTTCATCGGAACTATCATCTACGTTTTGAATCAGAAGCGGATATCCTCTGGATGCCATTTCAATTTCTATAACATCCATCATCTTAATAAAAAATGGATTGGACATATACTTGACAATCAATGCAATATTTTCAGATTGAGTTAATTTTAGGTTTCGGGCATTATTATTAGGGATGTAATTGTATTCATTAATGACATCCATTACTTTCTTTTTTGTTTTCTCACTAACGGACCCTGTCTGATTTATCACACGGGAAACTGTCGCAATGCCCACACCTGATAATCTTGCTATATCCTTAATATTGATATTTGCCATTATGTACCTCCAGTATAGATAAATACTTTATCTAATAAATTCTTTCATTAATATAAACTCTTTATCCAATAATTTCTTTCATTGATATAAAGTCTCTACCTAATTAATTTTTTCATTAATATAGATTCCTTACCTGAAAAATATTTTATCAAATGTTTTACCTAAAAAAACTGTTGCAAAAACTAATATTCTTGATTATAGTTCAGTATAGCTGAATTTTACTCGAAAGTCTTCTTTTGACCAGAAAACCTTCGGGTATAGAATTCAGCCATACTGAATTTGCACCAGAATGAGAGTTATTGTTGTGCAACAGCCCCTTTTATTGGTTCTTTATAACAGGTGTAAAAGATGATAATTGATTATTTACTTCTTCTATTACCTTATCAATACCTGCCTTTTTTAACTGATTCCTGTATTCCTCAATTGCTGCTTCTACATTATCTGTCTTACCTAACATAAGCTGAATACCAAGTGTTGAGTTTACGTTAGAAATAGCTGAAAGTTCTGTAGCTACTTTGGATGAATCAAAGCTAAATCCTGTGTAAGGGTCACTAAGATATATCTTA
>CALDJN010000314.1 GCA_937901695.1 uncultured Anaerocolumna sp. | reverse complement strand
AAGCCGTAGTACTCACCATAGTTAATACTATAAGCATAACTAATGATTTTTTCATTACTTTTTTCATAAAATTCCTCCTTATATGCCAGCATAATAGAGTAATTTTACTTCCCTCTTCACCTTATTAATCTGTAAACTTATTATTGCTGCATGGTTTGTTTATAGAAAGGAGCTGTTGCAAAACTATCATTGCCATGAAAGAGCCATAGCAATGACAATTAATTGTTTAAACAGCCTCATTACTATCTTTTTCAAAGTAGATATGTTTCATCTGCTGTAATAGTATTTCAAATATCTCTTAAGATTATAAGTTTTTTATTTAATATTATGACAAGCTGCAAAATGACCAGCTTCATACTCTTTTAATTCTGGTCTTTCTTTTGCACATTGCTCCGTAGCATAAGGACACCTTGTTCTAAAAGGACATCCGCTAGGTGGATTTAAAGGACTTGGAATATCTCCCTCTAAGATAATTCTCTTCTTGCTTCTGCTTGTTTTCGGATCTGCAATAGGAATAGCGGACAAAAGTGTTTGCGTATATGGATGCATTGGATTCTTATACAGCTCTCTGCTTTCTGCCAATTCCACTAAATGTCCCAAGTACATAACACCGATACGGTCACTAATGTGTTTTACGATAGATAAATCATGAGCAATGAAAAGATAAGTAAACCCTTTTTCTTCCTGTAAATCTTCTAACATATTTACAATCTGTGCCTGAATGGATACGTCTAATGCAGATACCGGTTCATCACATACGATAAATTCGGGATCTACTGCTAATGCTCTCGCAATTCCGATTCTTTGTCTTTGTCCACCGGAGAATTCATGAGGGAAACGGTTTGCATGCTCTCTATTCAGACCAACTGTTTCCAGTAAAGAATATATTTTTTCTTGTCTGTCCTTATTATTTTGAAACATTTTGTGTATATCTAATGGTTCTCCAACGATATCACCAACAGTCATTCTGGGATCTAAGGATGCATAAGGATCCTGGAATATAATCTGCATTTTTCTTCTAAAGGGATGCATATTCGCTTTTGTGATATCCGTTCCATTATACAATATCTGTCCGCTGGAAGGCTCATGTAGCCTTAATATGGTTCTGCCTAGTGTAGTTTTTCCACAGCCGCTTTCTCCTACAAGACCTAATGTTTCACCTTTTTTTATATATAAACTGACATCATCTACAGCTTTAACATAGGAGGTTTTAAATCCTGATTTTACGGGAAAATACTTTTTTAGATTTTTAATTTCAATTAAATTTTCATTATTCTGATTTCCCATTGTTTTTTACCTCCCTTTCATATTCATCTTTTATAGGTAACCAACAAAGGATATCATGACCTTCTGATATATTATAAGCAGGTGGCTTCTTCTCTAAACATATCTTCATGCAATGCTTACATCTTGGTGCAAAAGCACAACCCTTTGGCGGATTAATTAAGTCTACCGGATTACCTTCAATTGGAATTAAACGTTCATGCTCTTCTGCATTTAATTTAGGCATAGATTTTAATAATCCCCAGGTATATGGGTGTTTCGGTTCATAGAATATTTCATCTATGCTTCCTGTTTCAATAATATTTCCAGCATACATAACAGCTACTTTGTCACAGATATCTGCAATAACACCTAAATCATGGGTAATAAAGATGATGCCCATATTGATTTTGCTTTTTAAATCTTTTAATAATTCAATGATTTGTGACTGAATTGTAACGTCAAGAGCAGTAGTTGGCTCATCGGCAATTAATAATTTGGGATTGCAGGCAAGTGCCATGGCAATCATAACACGTTGTCTCATACCACCGGAAAATTCATGAGGATACTGATTTATTCGCTTTTCAGGCTGATTAATACCAACCAATCGAAATAGTTCAATAATTCTGGCTTTTCTCTGCTCTTTATTTAAATCAGTATGTTTTTTCAGGGATTCATTAATTTGATTTCCAACTGTAAAAACTGGATTCAAAGAAGTCATTGGATCCTGAAAAATCATACCAATGTCTTTTCCTCTCATTTTTAATCTTTCTTTTTCTTTTAAATTAGTAATATCTTTACCATCAAATATAATATTTCCACCGATTACCTTACCAGGTTCCGGAATAATTCCCATTAATGCATAGGAGGAAACTGACTTACCACTACCAGATTCTCCTACGATACCCATAACTTCACCAGGTTTTAATTCATAAGAAATACCTCTTACTGCTTTCACTTCTCCTGCATATGTGAAGAAGGATACTTCCAAATCCTTCACTTCCAATAGATTTTTATTATTGTTCTCAGCCATGTTCCCACCTCCTACTTTTTCATTTTTGGATCTAGTGCGTCACGAAGACCATCACCAAATAAGTTAAATGCTAATATGATAATACTAATAGCAAGTGCCGGGAATAATAAACGATAAGGATAAGACTGAACACCATTTAATGCTTCTGATGCTAAACTTCCCAAACTTGCCATAGGAGCAGATACACCTAAACCTAAGAAACTTAGGAAGGCTTCTGTAAAGATTGCAGATGGAATCTGAAGCATCGTTGTAATAATTAATGTGCCAATACAGTTTGGTAATAAATGCTTTAAAATCAATCGTTTATTATTAGCTCCTAATGCTGTAGCCGCATTGATATATTCCATTTGTTTTAATTGTAATACTTGTCCTCTGACGATTCTTGCCATACCTACCCAGTATAATAAGCCGTATACGATAAAGATAGCTACGATACCAGGACCAAGTTTTTGAAGTCCACCGAATAAAGCTCCTGAGTCAAATGCCTTTTGAAGTGGATCTTTAATAACAATTTGTAAAAGGATAATAACTAGTATATCCGGTACAGAATAGATAATTTCAACAATACGCATCATAATATTATCTGTCATACCGCCTAATAAACCGGCTATGGAACCATACAAAGAACCGATAACCAATACAATTAATGCAGAACCTACACCAATGATTAATGATATTCTAGATCCTACCATTACACGAACTAACAAATCACGTCCCAATTGGTCTGTTCCAAAGAGATGTTTTAGACATGGTCTCATGTTTTCGTCACCTCTTACCTGCTGGTCATAAGTGTAAGGTGAAAAAGTTGGTCCAACAAAGGCAAATAATATAAATAAAATAATTACAATTAAAGAAATCATGGCTATTTTATTTTGTTTTAGCCTTCTCCAAGCATCTTTCCAGTAACTTGTATTTGCCGTTAATTTATTTAAATCTTCTTGTTCTGACTTAGTAGCAGGCTCAAAATCTTCCGGAGATAATTTCATCTGCAAACTTAATAAAGTATTTTTTTGTAGCTTCATTATTCTTTCTCCTCCTATTATTCTTCACCAAGCTTAATTCTTGGGTCTACAATCTTATATAGCAAATCACAAACAAGGTTCATTAAAATAATTAAAGTTGCTAAAAATATTGTTGTACCCATAATAACCATATAATCTCTGCCATTTAAAGCTTTTACGAAATATCTGCCTAAACCAGGAATGTTGAAAACTTGTTCTACTACAAAACCACCGGTTAATACGCCGGCAATCATTGGCCCCAAGTACGTAATAACAGGAATCAAGGAGTTTCTTAATGCATGTTTAAATGTTATAATAAAATTACTCATACCTTTTGCTTTTGCAGTTCTGATATAGTCTTGACTAAGTGATTCTAACATGCTGGAGCGCATTAATCTTGCAATATAACACATTGGATAGAAACCTAATGTAAACACAGGCAGAATGTAACTAGAAGGTCCATTTAAACCGGAAGTCGGCAGCCACTTTAAATTAACTGTAAATATAATCATGGTGGTTGTAGCTACTACGAACCCTGGAATAGAAATTCCAAGTGTAGATAATACACGAATTACATTATCCACCCATTTATTTCTCTTTAATGCTGCAATACAGCCAAGGGGTATACCAAATGTCACAGCAAAAAGAATGGCATATGCTCCTAATTTTGCTGAAGTTGGGAAGGATTCTTTTATAATATCAACGATTTGTCTGTTCTTTTGCAGTTTATAACTTACTCCAAAATCACCTTTTAATAAGTTCACCATATAATTCTTGTATTGAACAATCAAAGGTTTATCTAACCCATACTTCACTTCCAAAGCTTTTTTCACTTCTTCACTCGGTGCTTTATCACTCATAAATGGATCACCTGGAACCAGATTCATGATAAAAAATGTTATTGTCGCTGCAATAAAGATTGTAAATAATGCAGCTCCAACTCGCTTAACAATATACTTACCCATATTTTCAACCTACCTTTTATTATTTTTGTGTACAACTACGTGAAGGATAGCTTTTATCCAATAATTTTTTTGGACCACATGTTACCTGCATTTACCTTATTCGACATAATTCGACATTATGAGTTTAAAAAAATACATGTATACACACGTTCAATAAAAATATATTGCTTTTATTACAAAGCAACAGGTATCTTTAGTAGCTCTATCAAAAAATTAATCCAATACATAAACATGTATTGCATAAATAATTATACTTATGAGTATAAATAATAACTTTTTCAAAACAGAAAGTCAATAGAAAATACCAAAAAATCATCAATTGCTAGACATTACCAAAAAAATTTATATAAATATTACAATTAATGGTTTTTATTTTTTTGCAATTATGCAAATATTATGGTACAATTTAAAATAAGTAAAATAATTATTGTAAATATGTTTGTATAAACATATTTGCACCATCTTCTATCAAAATAACTAATACTAAAAGCGCAGATGAATGCATAGTAAGATTGGGGGATTTAAATGACAAAAGAAGAACTTAGAAAATTAAAAGATAAAGGACCTTATGACGCATCTTTAGAGGATTTATTTATTATGTACGATAAGATTCCATATGTAAAAGACATTTCTTTATGCAATAAAGATTCAATTAGATTATATAGCGGTAATGTTATTAAATCTTCTACATATAAGCTTGGGGAACCAAAGAAAATTTAATAGTAAAAGATATGTTACTGTTGCAAAACTGTCATTCTGAGCAGGTTTTGTCATTCCGAACAGGTTTTGTCATTCTGAGCCCAAAGGGCGAAGAATCCCATTTTAAGGTGAGATTCTTCGCCCTTTGGGCTCAGAATTATAATACTAAATAGCATCACCATGAACGAAAGGGATTCTTCGAAAATTCAACTTCGTTGAATTTTGCTCAGAATGACATGCTTTTATAGCAATGACAAAATTAGCTTGGAGTGACAAAATTAGCTCCGCATGGCATTTTTATTTAAATGCTTTTTTACCCAGGTATTCAGCAACTCCACCAAGCTGATGCTCTATACGAAGTAAACGATTGTATTTTGCTACACGGTCGCTTCTGGATGGAGCACCTGTTTTTATCTGGCCTGCATTAGTTGCTACTGCAATATCTGCTAAGGTTACATCTTCTGTTTCACCTGACCTGTGAGATACAATAGCTGTCCAGCCATTATTCTTAGCCATTTCGATAGCCTCTAAGGTTTCAGTTAAAGTTCCAATCTGATTAAATTTAATTAATACGGAATTGGAGATTCCCATTTCAATACCTTTTGAGATTCTCTTTGTATTCGTAACAAATAAATCGTCACCTACTAACTGAATTCTGTTTCCTAATCTGTCAGTTAGTTTCTTCCAACCCTCAAAATCTTCTTCTGCTAATCCATCCTCTATGGATCTGATTGGATAACGATTACATAAATCTTCTAAATAGTCAATCATTGTATCTACTGTTTTAAATTCACCAGATTTCCAGAATAAATACTCTCCTTCTCTTCCGGCTTTTTTGGCTTCATCATACATTTCAGTAGAAGCAACGTCCATTGCTATATAAAAATCATCACCAGGTTTATATCCGGCAGCTTCAATTGCTTTCACAATATATGCCAGTGCTTCTTCATCACTGCCAAACTTTGGTGCAAATCCACCTTCATCACCTACTGCAGTTACATATCCATCAGATTTTAGCAATTTCTTTAATGTATGGAAAACGGTAGTACTCCATTCCAAACCTTCTCCAAATGTAGGAGCTCCTACTGGCATAATCATAAATTCCTGTATGTTTAAACTAGAGTCTGCATGCTTGCCGCCATTAATAATATTCATCATAGGAACCGGCAGAATTTTTGCATTTACACCGCCAATATATTGATATAAAGGTAACTGTACAGCTTCTGCTGCAGCTTTTGCAACAGCTAAAGATGCTCCTAATATTGCATTTGCTCCCAAACGTCCCTTGTTATGGGTTCCGTCTGCCTCTATCATTTTTCTATCTATTTCTACTTGGTTTAAAGCATTCATGCCAACTATGGTTTTTGCTATTATTGTATTTACATTTTCAACAGCTTTTAAAACACCATTTCCTAAATATCTATTTTTATCATTATCTCTTAATTCTACCGCTTCAAAGGCACCCGTAGATGCTCCTGATGGAACAGATGCTCTTCCAATGTTACCATCCGCTAAAACGACTTCTACTTCCACAGTAGGATTACCTCTGGAATCTAATATTTCTCTACCTACAACTTTTTCAATGGTTAAATTACGATTCATCATTATGTTCTCCTTCTTTCTTTAAATATTTCCATTCATTAACAGCTTCAATATACCCAACTCATATATAGTATAAACATGGAATGGAAACATATTCATACTATTTAATATGAAATATTTATAATTAAATTATTGGCTAGAGTCCAAAAGCCAAAGGAGGTTGCGAAACGAATGCGGATATATATTTGTCATTTATGATTTTGAGGCTTTTAACGCTTTAATCAACTATTACTTGCAAAATAATAGGATTTTAATATGTCAGACTGTTTTCTTATAATATATGTATAAACTTTCAAGTTTCATATTACTATGTTATGTAAGATTATGACTGTATTTCTTTTGGTAATAATATTATACCATTTCATATCTGAATTGTATAATTAAATTTTTATTAAATTATTATTTATTTGAATACAAACTTTTAGCTCTGTAATTTTCGCACAATTAATGCATTGCTATTATATATACCGGATGATATACTATCCACATAAAATTACCATAAAAGAGAAAGGACGATAATCATGAGTGAAACATATTCAAAACTAATGAAATACTTAGATAAATCTACTGCCTTAGAGACTGCCCTTGTATTATTTCAATGGGATTCTGAAACTTTAGCGCCTGAAAAATCCATGGAACTTACTGCAAAAAGTATTGGAATTCTTTCAAGTGAATATTATAACAGCTTAATTAATGAGGATGTAAAAAGCTTACTGGCTAAATTAGGTGAAGAAAAAGAGCAGGAACAATTAGATTTTAATCAAAAAGCCATCGTAAAAAAATTAAGGAAAACCTATGAAGAAATGGAACATATTCCGCCTGAGGAATACCAAGCCTATCAAGAATTGATTGCAAAGGCACCTGGTATATGGACAAAGGCAAAGCAGGAGCATAATTACCCTGTGTTTGCACCATACTTGGAAGAAATCATGGATTATAATAAAAAGTTTGCAGGCTATCGTGTAAAAGAGGGGCAAAATTTATACGATGTACTTTTAAATGATTACGAAGAAGGTTTTAATACCAAACAATTGGATGAATTCTTTGGCAAAGTTAAATCTGCTATTGTTCCACTTTTAAAAGAAGTCGTTAAGAAAAATGATAGGATAAAGAAGGAATTTAATTATCAGTCATTTGATACAGAAAAGCAGAAACAATTTTGCAGCTTTATAAGTCAATATGTTGGATTCGATTTATCAAAAGGTGTAATCGCAGAAAGTGCTCATCCATTTACAACTAAATTACATAATCAAGATGTGCGTATAACCAATCATTTTTTTGAAGACAATTTGGAAAGTGCCATATTTTCTGTGATACATGAAACTGGCCATGCTTTATATGAAATGAATGTGGATTCTGCCATAACATTATCACCGGTGGGAACGGGCGCTTCTATGGGTATGCATGAATCCCAATCCAGATTTTTTGAAAATATCGTAGGAAGAAGTAAATCTTTCTGGATTCCTATTTTTTCAAAATTAAAAGATACTTTCCCAGAACAATTAAAGGATATCACTTTAGATTCCTTCATTAAGGGTATCAATAAATCCGTTCCTAATCTAATTCGTACGGATGCAGATGAATTAACTTACTCCCTGCATATCATAATTCGATATGAAATTGAGAAAATGATATTTGCAGGTGAAGCAAAAATCACTGAACTGCCTGATATATGGAATCAAAAGTATAAAGAATATTTAGGCGTGGTGCCTCCTTCCGATTCAGAAGGTATTCTACAGGATATTCACTGGGCTTGTGGTAATATAGGATATTTCCCATCCTACGCCATCGGCAGCGCTATTGCCGCTCAAATATATTATCATATGGTATCCATTATGCCATTCTGTCAATATCTTGAAGAAGGTAATCTGGCTCCAATCCGAGAATATTTAAAAGAGCATATTCATAAATATGGAGCTACCAAGAATACCAATGAAATATTAATGGATATGATGAATGAACCTTTAAACCCTGATTACTATGTTAGATATTTAACTGAGAAATATACGAAGCTATATGAATTCTGCACAGTCAAAAGTTCTAAAAAAAAATAACCCTTTCAAGCCATTTTGTGGTAT
>CALDJN010000313.1 GCA_937901695.1 uncultured Anaerocolumna sp. | reverse complement strand
GTTTTTTCACCTTATCACTATTACGTACCAATCTGATCCTCGCGTCATCCTTGGCGTAAGAAGGTCTATCTTTTAACGTATTCAGAGGGTATCTTATAATAGCATCCCGTCCATCACTCTTGCCTCCAAGTCCAGAAGCTGCAAAGGGAAGTAAATAAGGTATTCCAAAACTTTTTAATCCTGCCAAATGGATTAGCAATATCATAAATCCAAGCACAAAACCGTATAACCCTAAGAGAGCAGATAAAATAATAATGAGATAACGAACTACTCGAAAAGCTGCTGAAAATGCTTCATTGGGAACTGTAAATGCTGATATAGCTGTCATAGCAATAATAATAACCACCATAGGACTTACTAAATTAGCAGTTACTGCTGCATTACCAATAACAAGACCACCTACAATTCCAAGTGTGCTGCCCATTGGACCGGGAAGCCTGATTCCTGCCTCTAATAACATCTCAAATGCAAATTCCATCATAATCACTTCAAACAATACGGAAAATGGTACTCCCTCCCTTGCTGAGGCAAATGACAGAGCCAAAGCAGAGGACAACAATTCCGGCTGAAAATTAACCACTGCTATATAAAGTCCAGGCAAGGCCACTGTAATAAATCCACCAAGAAAACGAAGAATTCGCATCATAGATGCAACTTCCCATCTGGAATAAGTATCGTCGGAGGCTTGAAAAAAAGAGTTCATTGTAGTTGGTAATAAAAGTACCATGGGTGAATTATCTACGATTAATACAACCCTTCCCTCTACTAAGGCAGAAGCTGCTTTATCCGGCCGCTCTGTAGCCTGAAATTCTGGGAATGGTGAATACACATTTCTCTCTGTCAATTGCTCAAGCATCCCACTGTCAAAAATACCATCTACAACAAAATCTCTGATTCTTCGTTGAATTTCTTCCACCACTTCCGGTTTTGCAACCCCTTCTATAAAGACAATTGCCACATCCGTCTGGGTTCTGGTACCTACCGTAGTCTGTATCATTTTCATATTAGTATCTTTAATTCTGCGGCGTAAAAGAACACGGTTAATATAGAGAGCTTCACTAAAACTTTCTTTGGAACCTCTGACCGCCACCTCATTTTCAGCCTTTGGTACACCACGGTTTGAAAATCCTCTGACAGAAACTCTTAATGCCTTATCATATCCATCCACCAGTATAATGGTGTCTCCGCCCAGTATAAATTGAATTGCTTCCTGCATGGTAACTACTTCGGAAATGTCTGCCGTTCTAAGACCTTTATCCTTAATATAATCAAACTGGTTCTGGGCAGGCATATCATCCATTTTATAAATCAGATATCGTAATGTATCCTCTTCTAACAAAGTCTTATCAATCATGTTGTCAATATATACAAAATAAATATCTACTTTATTCGTACCGCCCACAGTCAGCCTGCGCTTTACAATATCCGCACAATCCTTAAACAAAGCATCCATAGTATCAATGTTTTCTTGCAGATTCTTGGTTAAGGGAGCTGTAATTATATTCCTATCATCATGTAACACGCCCATAATATCATCACCTTATCGTTAATAAATAAAATGTTTACTCATACTTTTAAAAACGTAGAAGAAATACCACTTCATATCGTCTTATTTATTTTAGTAAACTCTTTCATATTATATCCAAAATAAAGTATATTATTTGTTACCATAAGAATAAAAAGTTATTGCAAAAAAGTTATTGCAAAAAAGTTATTGCAAAAAAGTCATTGTAAAAAAGTTATTGCAAAAAAGTTATTGCAAAAAAGTTATTGTAAAAAAGTTATTGCAAAAAAGTCATTGTAAAAAAGTCATTGTAAAAAAAGAATGTCATTCTGAGCCGAAGGCGAAGAATCTCCATCCCTGTATATATAGAGATTCTGAGCACAATTCAGCTTTGCTGAATTGTGCTCAGAATGACATCTTTACGGCAAATTTTTTATAAGCCTACTTTTTATTAGGTTTTCATTTCATATTAAGCCTACTTTTCATAATAATCCAACTTTTATTGAACCATCAAAATTTTCTATATATCTAACTTCAATTGAACTTCTTCCTCTGCCTCCAGTTTAAAGTCTTCCACCTTTTCCGGATTAATGACTGGCAAATCTTGTAAAGACTGTATACCAAAGCTTCGAAGGAATTCTTCTGTAGTTCCAAAGATAATTGGTCTTCCTGGTGCATCCATTCTGCCTACTTCACATACTAAATTATATTCTACTAATTTATTTACAGCATGGTCTGATTTTACACCACGAATGGCTTCGATTTCCAGCTTTGTAATCGGCTGTTTATAAGCAATGATAGATAATGTTTCTAATAGTACGTCCGTTAAAACATGCTTTTTAGGAATATGGGTTATTTTCACAATGGATTCATACATATCAGGCTTGGTGCACATTTGGAAAGCCCCATCTAATTCAATAATCTGAATGCCTCTTTCTTCGGAATCGTATTGATCCATCATATTTCGAATAATATTACTTGTAGTTTCTACATCATGTCCTATGGCTGCTGCAATACGCTCCACATCTACGGCTTCTCCCATAGTAAATAATATAGCCTCTATGGTAGCTTCTACTTTTTTAATTTCCATAGTTTCCTCCAACATATCATAAAAATGCATTATCTTATTTGTCTGATATGATTTATATTATACTAACTTAATAACCTGAATAATCTTTTGATTATGTCTATTCAAGTGCATTAAACGAGTCAGAAACATACTCTTTTATCGCTAATAATGTTTTGACTATATCTACTCAAGTGGTCTGCTGCATATTAATTCCCATGCCCTTAAACAACATAATGTTTTGACTATGTCTATTCAAGTGCAACACTATCATCAAGTTCTGCAATTGTCTCTCCAATAAATGTAATGGTAATGTCATCAAATAAATTGTTCTGTTCAATCATAACTTGTCCAATTTTCATCAGTTCTAAAACGCCTAAAAATGTTACAATAACTTCCATCTTGGTAGGCTGAGTTTCTAAAAGCTTACGAAAGCTGAATTTCTTGTGTTGTAAACCATAAGCTTGTATGGACATTAATTTAGCCGTTAAATTTATCTCTTCCCTTTCAATTTTTCCAAATTTACTACGGATTGGATCAATTTTATCCGTTTGTTTTTTCACTACAGATTCAAAGATTTTATGTAATTTTGCTAACGTTAAATCAGCTAACAAACTATCTATATCAACTTCTTCCTTATAACCTTCTATTTCTTCGGGAATGGTAGGTTCCTTAAAGAAAACTTTAGCTGCATCTAGCTCTTTATCCTTTAATTCTTCGGATATATATTTAAACATCTTATATTCCAATAATCGTTCTACCAATTCCTGCCTTGGATCCTCTTCCTCATCTTTTGTTTCATCTTTTGGCAATAACATTTTGGATTTAATATTAAGCAAGGTTGCAGCCATTACCAAAAATTCACTCATCATATCTAAATCTTTATCATCCATGCTATTAATGTATTCCATATACTGATTGGTAATTTCTACAATAGGAATATCATAAATATTTACTTTATTTTTATCAATCAGATGAAGCAATAAGTCCAATGGTCCTTCAAATGCTTCTAATTTTATAGAAATACTCATACATTTCCTTCCTTAGCGTAACAACATACTTAGTATAAAGGTACTTATATCAGCCATAACCTGCAGTAGCATAGCGAAGAATAAAATCAGCTTAATTATATAATCATTGCGAATAATGGAAAAAAACTTATTTGGCGATTTACCGGCAATACAAAGTCCCATATCAAAGGTTGATACAGGAAATAAATTAACGAAAAACATACTAAGACTTAATAATGCCATATAAACCATAATATACTGAAATATTAAATCTGCCATTCCAATGTTAACCTGATAAGTAAAATTAGGATTCATGCCTATCCCAAATCGCAATATAAGTGCACTAACTACAAATACCAATGCCAAACTGATAAAGCCGGTGACACCTAATATAAAATTCGTTTTCTTATCTTTTATACGATACATATAGGGTTTTGAGAAACCTGCCATACTGGTAATACAGAATATCATACCAATTGGATCTATATAATGATGCAATTGGAATATAATTTTTTTATCCTTCTTATCCTTTGTAGGATTAATCATATAAAAAAGAATTGCCTTTGGAAATTCATGCAATATCATAACCAAGCTGCCTGATATGAAGGCAGCTAATATTCGAATTAGTTGGGTTTTCATTTAGCCTCCAAAAAATCATTTTATATTTTACGGCCTTTTTAAGGTAACAACCATTAATTCTGGCCGATTAAATGCTCTTAATTTTATGGTATGAGTTCCTAGTCCTCTGGAAACTAGCATAGTTTGTCCATTTTCATGAAATTCTCCAGCATCATATTTGGGAAATAACTCATATTGAGGAGATATTACCCCTCCTAACCATGGTAATCGAGCAATTCCACCATGTAAATGGCCGGAAAGTACTAAATCCACGCCCCAATTTATATAAGTTTTAAAATAAATTGGATTATGTGCAATCAATATATTATAACATTTGTTGTCCGGAATTCCTACTAAATTTTGCAAATATTCGGTTTCCATATTTGACTTTTTGAATTTTTGAAAATATTCTTTGCCAATTTCGACAGATGTAATCTTGATTCTATCTTCTTTTTCTTTATCGTTTCCTGCTGCCTTCTCTTTTTCTTTTCTATCTATTCCTTCTTTTCTATCTATTCCTTCTTTTTTTTCTTTAGCGTTTTCTTCTTTCTCTTTGTCTTTTCTATCTTTCTCTTTGTCTTTTCTATCTTTTCCTTTATCTTTTCTATCTTTTCCTTTATCTTTTCTATCTTTTCCTTTATCTTCTTTTTCTTTATTTCCTTTTTCTTTAACTTTTCCTTCTTCTTTCCGGTATATAGTACAGGTTTCATTATTTATCAAATGAACCCCCATATTCTTCAATTTATCAATATAGGAATTAAAGTTTTCATCACAGTGATCCCCGCCTTCCATTATCCTTTGTTCATGATTTCCAAAACCATAATAAATCGGATATTGCTTCGATAATTTCTCCATTAAGGAAAGTGCTACAGAATAATCGCAATGTTCTTTACCTACAATAAGATCTCCTGCTATAACTATGAATTGGGGATTGGCTTCATTGATTTTATTGATTAATCTTTCATTATCCCTGCCGAAGCTATTACTATGCAAATCTGCAAGCATAACAAAACGAGCACCATCAAAGGCATTTGGAACACGCTTTGAAGATATTGTATAATTGGTAACCTGTAAGTTGAAATTCTCTAAATACATATAAATTAACAATAGTACACAAAAAATAAGAAAACCATAAAAAATAAGCATATTGCGCTCCTGTCTTAATGTCATACTGTACGTATTCAAATGCCACCCTGAAATATATTCAAATGTCACCCTGAATATATTCAAATGTCACCCTGAACGCATTCAATATCATTCTGGACGTATTCAATGTCATTCTGAACGTATTCAGCGAAGCTGAAACGCGAAGAATCCCTACCTGAGTCAAAGTGCACCTCTCTATCCGCTATTGCTACTTACTCAAAGCCGTATTCCCATTTCGTATCATTAGGCAGGTGTTTGAGCTCCTGCCTAAATAGACAAGCTTATCTTCCTCTTAAAGAAGCAGGGGATTTTCTAGATAAGGTTAAATAGGGATTCTTCGCCCCAATTCAGCAGAGCTGAATTAGTGCTCAGAGTGACACCGCAAGTTATCTTCTTTAGAATGACACTTCAAGTTAACTCGTTCAGTATGACACTTCAAGTTATCTTGTTCAGAATGACACTCTTCATATTTTAGTTCAGAATGCATGTATGTTTTATTTTAACATAGTCTTTTCTTCTGGTCTAGGGTAACTATAACAAGAATTTTTTAAATGTCAGATTAAAATAATCTTTAAATTTTGCCTTATCTATATTTTCTGCTGATACAATATCAATGGATCCGATTTTCTTACCATTAAGTTTATAGGTAATTTCTCCAACTTTAAAATTTTCTGTAATTGGTGCAGTGATATTTTCCACTAGCGTAATCTCTTTTTTAATATCAGCCGGATTAGTACCTTTTAAACATACATAGGAGAATTCATCATTTACACGATAACCCACACTGTCAGCGATACCTTGTTTTACAGGTATAGGGTTTACTACGAGATCTTCATTTTTATCCTTAAATATGCTGCAGTTGGCAAAGCCATAATCCAATAGTTTAGAAGCTTCACTAAAACGAACCTTAGTAGAAGGTGCTGCCAGTATAACAGCTATCATGTCCATGCCATTTCTTTTTGCAGTAGCTGATAAACAATATTTAGCTAAACCGGTAGAGCCGGTTTTTAAACCGGTAATACCATTATACTGTTTAATCAGTTTATTGGTATTGGTTAATCCAAATTCTGTCTGACCTTTTCTGGTTGTATGTACAAATGTATCCATCCAAACAGTAGCATATTCGCTAATCTGGGGATGTTTGCTTATTAATTCACGAGACATTAACGCAATATCATAAGCAGTTGTATAATGATTATCTGCATCTAATCCGCAGGCATTTACAAAGTTAGTATTTAACATACCTAATTCTTTAGCCCGTGCATTCATCATGGCAACAAAGGATTCCTCCGAACCTCCTATCATTTCTGCCATGGCTACAGAAGCATCATTTGCACTTGCAATGCTGATACATTTTATTAATGTATTCACATCCTGTGTTTCAAATGGTTCCAGATATACTTGGGAACCGCCCATGGAAGCCGCATGTTCACTAATAGTAACCGGATCAGTCAGTTTTATCTTGCCACTATCGATAGCTTCAAAGATTAGTAATAAAGTCATAACTTTAGTAACGCTGGCTGGTTTCAGCTTTTCATCTTTGTTTTTCTCATATATAACCTGACCTGTGGAGCCCTCCATTAATACTGCTGCTGTAGATGTAATTTCTAATGGATTATTTCCAGGTTCTGCATATACCTTCATAGGAATTCGAATACTCGTTAGTAAAATAACCCCTATAAGCAGGGCACACAATCTCTTCATTTTACTCCTCTTTTCTAATAGCACAAGCTTACTACTATTTTAATCAACTTATACCAATTTTAGACCTATTCCGGAGGATTTATTTCACATTCACTTTGCATTTTAGTGTTTTACCACCACATTTTACAATAATTT
>CALDJN010000312.1 GCA_937901695.1 uncultured Anaerocolumna sp. | reverse complement strand
AAACATGTCATTGCTATGAAAGCATGCCATTGCTATGAAAGCATGTCATTCTGAGCGCAGCGAAGAATCTCACTTTAAAATGGGATTCTTGGAGCACTATGTCCTAATAAAAATAATAACTTTTTATTAAAATAATGAAGATTTCTTCAAATTTGGGAAATAATAATTAGAAAACCTTAAGGTTTATTTTTCATAAATAGTGTTATACTGTAAACATAAACACCATGCAGTATAGTTAACGCAAAGGAGGATTATGAAATGGATGCAAAGAAGCTATATAAATCCCATAATAACAAAATGCTATGTGGTGTATGTGGTGGAGTGGGAGAATACATAAATCTTGATCCTACCATTGTAAGATTATTATGGACTATATTTGCATTTACAGGATGGGGTATTATTGCATATATAATAGCTGCAATTATTATTCCAGAACAAAAATAAACATGAGGTGATAATTATGAAGAAGTCTACATTAATCATTGGCTTAGTTGCTGCTACTCTAGTTCTAACAGCTTGTCAGAACGGAAAAAGTGATGCAAATAAAGCGCCAATATCTACACCAGAGGTTGTTACACCAACAGCTACGCCTACGGATGGCACAGATAATACAGAGAAAGAACCAACAACGTTACTAACCATTGCAGATTATTTTTCGTTTAAAGAAAATGCAGAGTATGTATATGAAGGAAAAGGTAATGAATATGCTTCCTATACAGTATATACCGATTATACCACGGATGATAGTATACAATTAAGAGAGAACAATGGGGGAACAGAGTTAGTTAAAGTATTACAATATAAGAATGGAGAATTAACCCAGGTTTTATCACGTGGAGAAACTTATTATAGAGAAAATCTAATAGGCAAAACAGAAGGCGAAGGGGAGATATTATTAAAAGAACCATTAAAGCAAGGAACAGAATGGACCATACCGGGAAATCATAAAAGATATATCTCCAATGTGGATGTTGATATTACCACATCATTAGGTAATTTTAAAGCACTGGAAGTTACAACAGAAGAAGAGGGCGGGAAAAAAGTGGATTACTATGCTCCCAATGTTGGGTTAATTAAATCCATTTACACTGGCGAAGACCTTGAGGTAACTTCTACTTTAAGTAAAATCAATGAGGATACACCATTTAAGCAGACAATATCTGTTTACTATCCAACTGAAAATGAAGAAATTCGTGTAGAAAATAAGGAATTAGTTTTTAATACCAATGATCTGACCAGTACAAAGTTGGAAGAGGCAGTTAAAGATATTACAAACAAAAATGCCAGACCTCTTATAAGTACCAATACGAAAATTAACAGTCTATATTTAGGTAAGGATAATATAGTTTATGTTGATTTTTCTAAAGAGCTGGTAACAGAAATGAATGCTGGTGCAGGTTATGAATTGCTTATTTTACAATCCATTACCAATACATTAGGTGATTACTATGGTGTGAAAGAAGTCAATATTACAATAGATGGAAAGTTATATGAATCTGGTCATATCCTTATGAAGAAAGGTGAAACCTTCAAAGTAAATTACGATAAAGTAGTACAATAATGAAAACAATATAGCAATGATATAACTTAATTGTAAAGTATATATTTATGGAACCGGACACTGTAAGGTGCCCGGTTCTATTATTCTGTCAAGAAATATACTATTTCATAAGCATAAATTTCAATATAAGCATAAATATAAGAAGAATATTGGTATAACAGTTACAGTGTCTAGGCTGTTTACAGTATTTACTTTCAAGTTTAATTATGATAAAGTAATTGAAGAAAATGAAGTGAAATAAACTGGAGGAAACTATGAAGAAAATTATAGATATAATTTCTGAAGAATTAATGCAGGCGTTTGAAACCAAAGGCTATGATTCACAATATGGCAGTGTATCTTTATCCAACCGCCCTGACTTATGCCAATATCAATGTAATGGTGCCCTTTCTGCTGCAAAAGCATATAGGAAAGCCCCAATTGTGATAGCCAATGAAGTGGTAGAAGTACTAAAGAAAAGTAAAACTTTTGAGAAAATAGAAGCAATTATGCCGGGCTTTATTAATATTTCTTTAAACAGTGAATTTCTTGCTGATTATCTAAATGAAATGAATACGGCAGATCAATTTGGACTTGAAAAAACAAGCAATCCTAAAACAATCGTAATAGATTACGGCGGACCAAATGTTGCAAAACCCTTACATGTAGGGCATCTTCGTTCAGCAGTTATTGGTGAAAGCATAAAGAGAATCAGCAGATATGTAGGACATAATGTAATTGGCGACGTTCATTTGGGAGACTGGGGTCTTCAGATGGGCTTAATCATTACGGAATTAAAGAAAAGAAAACCTGATTTGGTGTATTTTGATGAAAATTATACAGGTGAATATCCTGCAGAAGCACCCTTTACCATATCCGAATTGGAAGAAATATATCCAGCAGCTAATGAATATTCCAAAACCCATCCGGAATATAAAGAAGAAGCGAAAAATGCCACCTTCTTATTACAAAATGGTAATAGAGGTTATATGGCATTATGGAATCACATTTTAAATGTTTCTGTTACGGATTTAAAGAAAAATTATGAAAAACTAAATGTTAGTTTTGATCTTTGGAAGAAGGAAAGTGATGCTCAACCTTATATTCCTGATATGATTGGGTATTTAAAAGAGAATAATTATACAAGAATCAGTGAAGGTGCATTAGTCGTAGATGTAAAGGAAGAAACAGATACAAAAGAAATCCCTCCTTGCATGATTCTTAAGTCAGACGGTGCTACCTTATATAACACTACGGATTTGGCTACTATGGTAGAGCGTATGAAATTATTCAATCCGGATGCTATCACTTACATCGTAGATAAAAGGCAGGAGTTGTATTTTGAACAAGTATTCCGTTGCGCAAAGAAAACCAAATTAGTAGGCGAAAATGTGAAACTTACCTTCTTAGGATTCGGTACTATGAATGGTAAAGATGGAAAGCCATTTAAGACAAGAGATGGCGGTGTTATGCGCCTTGAAACTTTAATCAACGAGATTAACGATGCGGTATATAAAAAAATTATGGATAATCGGGAAATGTCTGAAGAAGAAGCAAAAGATATATCACAAAAGGTTGGCTTGGCCGCATTAAAATACGGTGATTTATCCAATCAGGCTTCTAAAGATTATGTATTTGACATTGACAGGTTTATATCATTTGAAGGAGACACTGGTCCATACATTCTATATACCATTGTTCGGATTAAATCAATTTTAGCAAAATATGAAGAACAGACTGGAACAAGAGAAATAGCAGTAAATTCTGTACTTCCTACTAATATAAAAAGTGAAATTACGTTAATGCTGCAAGCTGCCAAATTTAATGATGTCATTATGAATGCTTATGAAGACAATGCTCCTCATAGAGTCTGCCAATACATTTATGATTTAGCCAATACATTTAATAGCTTTTATCATGAAAATAAAATCATTGCTGAAGAAGATAAGGAAAAACAACAATCCTGGATTTCCCTAATTATGTTAATCGAAGGAATATTAGAAACTTGTATTGAACTACTAGGTTTTGAAGCTCCAGATAGAATGTAACGAATTAAACAATTTTTTTGACGAATCACCAATTATTTTGTAAAAATAGTTGTAATACCTTACGAAAATGAGTATAATAGGATAGAAATATATTACAAAAGAGCAACTTTGGAGGGTGAAAATGAAGAATAAATCTAAAGTAGAACGAGAAAGAAAAAATAAAGCTAAAAAGTTGATTTGGGAAAAGAAAAAAGAAAAAGCTCCAAAAGAAAAATTGTCAAAGCAGGAAAGAAAAGAGAGAAAGCTTCAACAAAGGCAATATAAAAATGAGAATAAAAAGCCCAAACAAATTGGTGATAAGATACGTTTTGGTATCCGTCAAAAGTTAATAGCAGGATTTATGATTCCTGTTTTGTTTATCGTTATCTTGGGAATCTTTTCTTATTCCAAGGCATCCAAAGGTTTAGTATCAAATTATGAAAATGCAACGAATAACACCATAAATATGGCAACAAAATATATGGAATTTGGTTTTAATTCTGTAGATGCAGTTGCGTTACAATATGCAAGTAATTCAGATATTTCTTACTATATACGTGGTTTAGCTAAAACTACATCCCAAGCAAGATTATCTTACGTAATGGAAATCAGTAATGATTTAATGGTTAAATCAGGTTTGGAACCATTTATTGAAGATATCCATATTATAACTCCAAGTAAAGTATCTTTGTTTTCCAGTAAAATGAAAATCCTGGATGGCTTTTATGAAGAACTTGCGGAATCTGAAGAAGGGAAAGCTCTTCAGAATAAAGATAATAAGCCACATTGGGTAGGGGATCATCCTGTAATTGATAGTAAGTTAGAATTAAACCCGGATCGTTATGCCTTATCATTAATGCGTAATCTATCTTCTGGCCAAGGCGGGGTTGTAGTTGATATTAGTATGAAAGACATAGTTACTTTCTTAAGTGATCTTGATCTTGGTAAAGGTAGTATTGTCGGAATAGTTACTGGTGATGGAAAAGAAATTCTAATTGAGAAAGATGATAATAATCAGTCTAAAACAATAGTAACTAATAACAATAATTATGATGGTAATTCATTCCGTTTTAGCCTTAAGAAGTATTTCCAAGAAAGTACAGCTGCTTCCGGAGCAGATTATGTAAAATACAAATCTGAAGATTATTTATATTTATATAGTAAGATTGGTGATACCGGAATTACACTATGCAGTATGGTTCCGAAAGCTAACATTATGAAACAGGCAAATGATATTTTTACCCTTACATTAATAATTGTGATTGTAGCTTGTATCATTGCAGTTTCCATTGGTATGATTTTATCAGGTGGTATCAGTCAAAGTCTTAAGAAGGTTAATTATCACTTAAAACAAATATCAGAAGGGGATTTAACTGTTGAAGTTAACATAAAACGTAATGATGAATTAGCAATTCTGGGTCGAAGTGCCACGGAAATGCTTAATAATGTGCGTATTCTGATACAAAAGGTTGCCCATGTAAGCAGCCTGGTTTCTGATTCGTCAGAACATGTTATGGAGGCATCCAGGACCATTGAAGTAGCAAGTACGAATATCTCTACTGCTATTGAAGAAATAGGACATGGTATTGCAGGGCAGGCAGATGATTCGCAAAATTGCCTAATGGAAATGGATGCATTATCACAAAAGATAACAACTGTTAATGAGAATATTATAGAAATTGAAAAAGTAACCGATGAAACAAAAGGCTTAATTACTCAAGGTATTACTACTATGGAGGAATTAACGAAACAGTCAGAGGCTACTACCGATATTACCAAATATGTTGTAGATAACGTTATTGCATTAGAGAATAAATCCCATGCAATTGGTAAAATTATTCAAGTAATTAATGGTATTGCTGACCAGACGAATTTACTTTCCTTAAATGCTTCCATTGAAGCGGCAAGAGCCGGTGAAATGGGCAGAGGTTTTGCAGTTGTTGCAGATGAGATTAGAAAATTGGCAGAAGAATCTTTGGCTGCTTCTAATGAGATTAAGAAGGTAATTAATGAAATCAGCCAGCAAACGTCAGATACCGTATCTACTGCGAAAAGGGCAGAGAATATTGTAAACACCCAGACTAAGATAGTAGATGAAACCATTAAAACTTTCCGGGATATGAATACAGGAGTAGAGCGGTTAATTACCAATTTAACAACCATTGGTCAAAACATGAAGAACATGGATAGTGCAAGGGAAGGTACTTTAAGTGCAGTAGAAAGTATATCCGCAATATCCGAAGAAACATTGGCTGCCTCCAATTCTGTAGATGAAACCGTTAATGTTCAATCTGATGCTGTAAAGGCGTTAGATGAAGCTGCCAAGACATTAGGGGAAAATGCAAAGGATTTAAACGAAGCAATTAATACATTCCGCATATAATGATTTGAATATCAAAAGTCTAAATTTAGTTTATCGAATGAATAGTACTGCATATATATGTAGTACTATTCATAATTAGTTGAAGACTTTTGACGCTCAAATTATTTAATAAAATATATATTAAATGATATGTTTTAGGGCAAAATAAAAGTGTCTGTTTATAAAGTTACATAATATATGTATATTAATGAACATAGACTTGTTTCGTAAATTTCAAAATGATATAATAGGTCGAAGATAATCCAAATAAAAGGTTTATCTTCGACCTTCTTTAGTATGGCAATTTTTTAATTAACCACCTGTTATATAGGTGAATTCACAGTTGCTTTGGCTTCAAGTAAAATGCCTCCTATGATTGTAATTTTATAGGATTAGTTTGAATAAGCCTGCAAATAAAAAGTCAATAGAGAATGGATGGAATTTGAAAAAAAGTTTTATGTAGTTTGAAGACACCAGAAAGGAGAAGCCAAGTATAAGAAATGGCAGGTATACCGTTCTTTCCCATCTAAAGAGATTAGGGCATACTTGGCGGCTAAAAGATGAAGAATAAAATATCAAAATTAATAATTTATCGTGACCTTGGAAAAGACAGTATATTATATTCATTAGCAGATATTATAGAAAAATTAAGAAAAAGCAGTAATGGGGAGTATTATTATAGTAATATTAATATGGAAGAAATTACTTCCCAGATATACGTTCAAATTCATCGACTCTTAAGTTTAGCCACAGAATATGGCTTTGATACCAACCTTTGGCACAATTACTTAGCTTTTATATTGGCTACTAATGAAAATCCATTTAGTATAACCTGTGAAAAGGTAGGCGCTAGGGAAGGCAGCGTAAATCAATTTGCAAAAAATGATTTTAAAATTTTCAAAGAATTATTCGATTATGATTTTAGTGAAGTTGAGGAAGAATTAGGCATCAAGTGTTTTAGCATCATTGAAAACTATCAGTCAGTTGTAAAAAACGGAAAGAGGTATAATAGAAGCGTAAGTGAAAAGGTTCGATTATTAAGTACACTAATTGAACAGGCAAAAGATGAAGATGAAATCTTTCATATTGTTACGGATTTCTATCGGGATTACGGTGTCGGCAAATTTGGACTAAACAAAGCCTTTCGAATTAATCGTGAAGACAATCAGCTTCAAATATGCCCCATTACCAATACGGCAGAGATTCATTTAGATAATCTAATTGGTTATGATATTCAAAAGAAAAAGCTGGTGGATAATACGGTAGCCTTTGTAGAGGGCAGGAAAGCGAATAATGTATTGTTATTTGGAGATAGCGGAACTGGTAAATCTACTAGTGTAAAGGCAATTCTCAATGAGTATTACGGCAGAGGTCTTCGTATGATTGAAATATACAAGCATCAATTTGAAGATTTGTCTACGGTAATAGCCCAGATTAAGAATAGAAATTATAAATTCATCATATTTATGGATGATTTGTCCTTTGAAGAATTCGAAATTGAGTATAAATATTTAAAAGCCGTTATTGAAGGTGGACTTGAAATCAAACCGGATAATGTACTGATATACGCAACCTCCAATCGAAGACATTTAATAAGAGAAACTTGGAGTGACCGTTCCGATATGTCAAAGGATGAACTTCATCGTTCTGATACTATGCAGGAAAAACTATCTCTCGTTGCAAGATTTGGAATTTCCATTAATTATTCTTCACCAAGTCAGAAAGAATATTATGATATTGTAAAAAGTCTTGCAAAGCAAGTCCATAATCTGAATATACCAGAAGATGAATTATGTGCACAAGCCAATGTATGGGAATTAAGCCATGGCGGCAGATCTGGAAGAACCGCCCAACAATTCATCAATTACTTGGCTGGTCAAATTAAATAAAAAAATCTATTCAGAGCAAACCTTGCCATTACAGGCAAGGTTTTTTATCTTGAGCAAGGTCTTTTCATTTTGAGCAAGGTCTTTTCATTTTGAGCAAGGTCTTTTCATTTTGAGCAAGGTCTTT
>CALDJN010000311.1 GCA_937901695.1 uncultured Anaerocolumna sp. | reverse complement strand
GAATATCGTGATTTGGTCGATAACGGTGGACTCGATGTTCAAACCATCAAAGATGAAAAACTAGCTAATAAAATTGATGAATATACTAAATGGCGTGATGCTGCTAAAGGCGTAGGCGATAAAATTGGTGACATTAATAAAGCTATAGAAGAATTAAACAGTCAAAAGTTAGACAATATAAAATCCTACTTTGATACAAGAAATAGTTTCATAGATTCTAAGATTTCTAAACGTGAAGGAATTATTTCTCTTAAAGAAGCGCAAGGTAAAACCACAACTAAGTCAGATTACGATTATCTTATTAATCAACAAAAAAGCATTATAGCAAATACTAAAAAAGAATATAGTGCATATAAAAAAGAAATAGAAAATATGCTCAAACTTGGAAGTAAAAATGGTGGTTTTAATAAAGGCTCAAAGGAGTATTACGCGGCAATTGGTTATCTTAATGAGCTAAACATAAAAGCAAACGAAGCTCGTATGTCACTAATTGATTTATCTAATGAAAAAATAAAGCTTGATTTTACAGCTTTTGATGATAGGATTGCTAAAATCGACTCGGCAATATCTGAAATAGACCAAGCAGCAAGCCTAGTAGATGAAAACAGTATTGAACAAATAACACTATTTCAAACCGGATATCAACAAGCTGCAATAAAAGCCAAAGAACTAAACGACGAAATAGCTAAGTTAAACAAGCAATTCGCAAAGAACAAAGACGATGTAGTATATAAAGAACGTCTTAAAGATTTAGAATCTCAACTATCCAATAATGCTAGTGCTATGAAGTCATATGAGCAATCTATAATATCAGCAATGAAGTCTAGATATGATAAAGAGTTAAAATTAAGTAAAGACTCCTTAGATGAAGAATTAAAGAACATTGAGAAACTCAGAAAAGCTAAAATAGACGCATTAAATGAGGAACTAGATAAATATAAAGAAATCATAGACGCACGTAAAAAAGCATTGCAAGATGATGCTAAAAAAGAGGAATATGAATTAAAAGTAGCTGAGTATATTAAGGATATTAATAAACTTGAATCTCGAATTGATACTTTAAAGCAAGCTGAGCTTACTGGAGATAGAGATGCTAAAAAGGAACGGCTGACTGCTGAAGAAGAACTATCTAAAAAGAAAGATGAAGAATACGATAAGTTTGCAAAAAATAACAAAGACAAAATAAACGAAACTAATAAGTATTGGGATGCAGAGAAGGAAAGAGCCCAAAAAGAATATAATGATAAGGAAATATTGATTAATAATCTATATGAAAATGAAAAACAACTTATTATTGAAGCAGCTAAGTTGACTAAAGAAGAATTTACTAAGGCTTTTGAATCAATTAACTCTACTCTTTCTCAGTATGGATTATCAGCATCTCCAGAACTCACAGATATATATGCATCTAATAATAAGCGTTCAAAAAATGTAACTGCACTTATTGGAGAAGCTGGTAGTTATAATACAGTATATGGTGATAACTCTAAAGCTAGCAATTTGAATAAATATTTAGCATCTATGGGTTATAAAACATTTTCAAATGACGAAGCAAGTATAGTTAAACTTGCACAAGCTTTAGGATTAACTGATATAACTAAAGAGTCTGATGTTAACAATAGTTCAATTGGTACAGCTAATAAAAACCGAATTCTTGAAGAGCTGAAAAAAGCTGGATTTAAAAAGGGTGGTATGGCTTTAACAAAAGGTTTAATAAATTCTATTGGTGAAGATGCTATTGGACTGATCAAAGATAGAGAGATTATTTTAAATCAGACAGATAGTAAAACATTTCAGGATTTTGTACCAATTATGAAAGACTTTACAAATCAGGTTAAATCATATATTCCTAATGTTCCTAATTTAACTACTAATAAGAACAATGCCCCTATGGTAAATGTCTATCTTCCAGCTAATTCTACTATTACGAATGATGCAATTAATAACTATCGAAAATTTATACCTGAGATTACTAATGCTGTTTGCGACAATATAATGAAACAAGCAGTAAAAAAATAATATCTAGATTTAGGCTACCATGCTTTCATCGGCTGGTAGTCTTTTTTAATACTAAACAGAAAGGAGAGAAATTATGACAATTTATGAACCTAATTTCATATATGCTAATGAAGATTCTATGTCATATGGAGTAATGTTATGCTCTATAGACACTATTAATACTGACACAAATGATGAAGAAAATAATATTATTACTTCTACCACCCCCTATAAAGAAACTTGGGATTTTCATGGAGTTGAAAAATCAGCACCCTTGCAATTTACAATAACAATTGCAAAAACTGATGGCACATATTTTGATGCTTTTGAGATGAGAATGTGTAAAAAATGGTTGTGTAAAAATACATTTAATTGGCTACAAATTAATCAAAATGATATATCTGATGCCTTTTATTATTGTATAATAACTAATCCTAGACCTGTTAATGTAGGTATGTTAACCGCTGGATTACAATTTAATGTTACATGTAATGCTCAATCCCCTTGGACGGAATTAAAAAGTAAGGTTTATACTTCAACAGTCACAAAAAATTTGTCAGTAAATGTAATTTCTGATTTTGATAAATATGTATTATATCCTATTCTAACCGTTGCTGCTACAGCTAACGGAGATATATCTATTGTAAATAACACAATAAATAAAACTCTTACATTTAAAGGATGTGTTACTAATGAAATTATAACATTAGATTGTAGAAATTACAAAATTAAATCTAGTTTAGGTCGCGTAATGCTAGATAGTTGGAATAAAAACATATTAGAACTAGTTGAAGGTACTAATAGTATAGTTATGGAAGGTGCTTTTACAATGAAGTTGCAATATAGATTGCCGATAAGGATAGGGGGATAGACTATGGGTGTTATACTTGATTCAAATGGGCATTTCATTCAGAATAGAATATTCCTTGCCAATCCTCAGAAGCGTTATATTGGAGAACTTAGTGGTGTTAAAGAATTTAGCAAATCTCTTAATTTTAATAATATGCACGAGGCTAATTTTAAAATCTATGAATATGAAAATGGTGAACGTAATGAATACTATGACGATATTATAGCTAAAAAGTTAGTTGAAATACAATATGTTGGTTGGTTTGAGGTTACTAATGTAAATGCAACGCAAGATGAAAACTCTCCATATGAATATAAGCAAATTTCGTGTTTAAGTCTAGAAAATAAACTAGTAGATAAAAACATAGATGATATCAACGGGGTGTTTGCTTTATATGATATGTCTGATACAGAACATAGCTTATTGCACATTATATCCAAATTAACAAATTGGAAAATTGGACATGTAGATAATGTGTTATTAGGTAAAAAGAGAACATTTGCTATAGATAATGCTCAGATATACAATTTTCTAACTACTGATGTAAGTAAGAGTTTCGAATGTATTTTTGTATTTAATACTTATGATAAAACAATTAATGCTTACACTCTTTCAAACTATGGTAATTTAACTGACATTGTTATTCATGGAAGAAATATCTTAAAGGGCTATGAAACTGTTTCAAAGGGCGAGGATATTGTAACAAAGATAAAAGTAGTAGGTGGTGACGGGTTAGATATTAGAGATGTAAACCCTACTGCAACTAATTACTTAATTAATTTAGATTATTTCTTAGTTCCTATATCTGAAGGCGGTTGGATGACGGATGGGACGATTAATGCTTATAAAGCCTATCAAACTGCTTACGACAATTTTTATACTACATATACATCGAATAGAGCTTTGTTAAAATCTAAATTAGCGGAATTAACTACCTTAAATACTCAATTAAAAGACTTGGAAGGATTAAAGAAAGCACAAGAAGAAATTCAAGGAAGTTATATTCAATTGTACAATGGAACTCCTCCTATTGGCACAGCTGAATATACATCATACTTAAATGCTACTAATGCTATTTCTTCATATGTAACACAAATAGCTGCTAAAAAAGTGGATATAAAAAATAAAGAATCTGAAATTTCTAATGTTAGGATTACGCTAGATAATATTGGTGTAGATTTGAATATGAGTAAATATTTTACTTCTGCTCAATTAGATGAATTGTCGGATTTCCTTACTGAAGGAGATGTATATGAAGACAGTACATTCATAGTTACAGACACTATGACTGAAGATGAAAAAATAGACATGAAAATTGAGTTGATGCAAAATGGAGCAAATGAATTGGCTAGAGCAAGTCAACCACAGTTTACTACTACAATTAGTGCCAGCAATCTATTTAGTATGCGTGATGAACCTGACTCTCCTATCTCCTACTCAACTTGGATTTCTCAATTTGAGGTTGGAAATCTAATTACAATTAAATTTAGGGATGATTACTATGTTACTGCGAGGCTTATAAAGATTGAAATAGATTTTGATAATCCATCTGATATTCAATTAACGTTTAGTAATAAAAACAGACTCGATAATAGTTTAATACAATTGGGTGAAATTACTGCTTTGGCTGGAAGAACTGCAAGTGCATTGTCATTAGCTAAGTTTGGATATGACCAAGCATCCAAACAGGTTAATGAAGTAAGAGAGTTTATTAATGGTACTCTAGATGCAACTTTGAATGCAGTTCAAAATAATGGTAATCAGGAATTATACATTGACGAGTTTGGGTTACATGGGCGTAAATGGTTACCAGACCAAAATAAATATGGCAATTATCAGATGTGGTTAAATACTAATAATTTATTATTTTCATCCGACGGGTTTAAAACCACACAGACGGCGATAGGATTATTGACCGCACCGGACGGAGATCAATTTTATGGTGTAGCTACAGACGTACTTATAGGAAATTTGATTTTAGGCAGTAAGCTAAAAATAGCTAATTCTAGCGGTACATATTCGATTGATAATAATGGTTTTTCTGCTATTAACGGAATTTATTCAGTAGGTATAAATCCAAATACACCTAGTGAAATTATAAATATAAAAGTCAATGGAACTAAAAAGCTATATATAGATGTTGCTACAAATGAGCTAATGTTTAATGGGAAGCTAACGGCTAACGCTATCAATGCCGACATGATTAATGCTTTAAATATTGTCGCAACTTCTGTAAAATCATCATGGGTGTATACTGGTAGTTTAAATGCTAGTCAAATTACAGCAGGTAGTATAAGTGGTGATAGAATTTCGGGTGGAACAATCACTGGTGCTATGTTTAAGACAACAGGTGGCTCATATACTACAACATTAAGTGACGGATATATAGATACTAGTTATATGAATTTCAGCCTGATTGAAGGTGGTACTGTAAATTGTAACACAATAGGTACTTATGGAAGCAGTAGCTATGTTTTTATAAATGGTGAACTTTATGCTCCAAGAATTAGTACCAGCTATATAAATGGTGGAAGTCCAGTGACATTTCCCCTTTGGACAAACGAAATAGAACCCTCTATGACACCAGTAAATATTGGGTTTAAAGGTAAAAATGCGGCAACGGTTACATGGTGTAATGATACATTCCAGCCTAAAGCTTCATCTGACCACAGATTAAAATACGAAATTTTATCACTTGACGAAAGATTTGATAATTTTTTCTATAATTTAAAGCCAAAGAGATATAAATTTAAACCAATTAATGATGGCAGTCAGGATTCTCCTATTGATAGTGACAAGATTCGTATTGGATTAATAGCACAGCAAGTTAAGAATAACTTAATTAATTCTGGTATAGAGGATGATTTAGCAATAATAGATACAAGACAAGTTAGGACATATACAAATGAGGGGCTATATGTAAATGACGATATTATGGCAATAGAATATGATGAATTAATAGCTTTAACTATTTATGAGGTTCAAAAATTAAATAATGAAATATGTGAACTTAAAAATAAATTACGGTTATATGAATAAAATATAGTGTGAATCATGGTATTGTATATTTTCTAATTTATGTGATATAATGGATGTAAAGGAGGATGATTCCATATGAAAAAAGTTTTTAAATATTTTGTATTATTTACTTTTATATCCATGCTATTCCCCATGACATATAAGGCAGAATCCATTAATAGTGAATGTTATTTTGACGGAAGTATTACTCCGAAACATAAATTTATGCCCGGAGATAAGATGTCGTTAGATGACTTTAATATTGATGGAAAGCTAATGGTTGGGAACGAAACTTATGGATTAGAGTCA
Organism: uncultured Anaerocolumna sp.; assembly: GCA_937901695.1. Taxonomy (GTDB): domain Bacteria; phylum Bacillota; class Clostridia; order Lachnospirales; family Lachnospiraceae; genus Anaerocolumna. The sequence continues at coordinate 1,180 of CALDJN010000311.1, read as the reverse complement.
TTTGACTCTTACATCATGGGTGAAGAATGCGATAATGCTATCACGGAAGATAAAAATGTTTCTATCGACTTTGTTTTTGTATCCCAAAATAGAGATTTCAATTGCCGTGTACCAGTTACTATTACTTACGCGCCATTTAACCCTAAAATTACTTCTCAATTAGATGGAAAAACTTTTACTATAGACAAGGTGCATTGGAAGTCTGAAGACGGATTTGATACTATTTCATACCTTGATGAGATTGATAAACGAGTATTAAATACTCAAGGAAAAGAAATTGATGGGGCATTAAATCTAAGTGGTAAAGCAAATGTTCCTAGCTTGGGATATAATACTGTAACATATAGATTTAAGCCATTTGACGAGAGATATAGTGTCTTATATGGAGAATTTACAGTAATATATAAAAGAGCACCATATATGGTGGTGCAAAAGGACTTTATTAATATACATTTGCCAGAATCAAGATATAAAGTATATCTCAATGGTAAGTTACAAAAGGATCATTTTATAAGTAAATTAAAATCAAATACTAAATATAAAATTGTTGTGAAACAAAAAAATACCCCTGTTGGTAAAAATGTTACTGTTTGGACAGGCACTATTAAAACTAAAAAATAGTTTTATAAATTGAGCAGAGATTAATCTTAATCTTCTGCTCTTTTATAATTAGTCTAGTATTTTCTCTGAAACTGGTATATAATGGTATATAATATACCAATGAGGGAGAGGGAAACGTGAAAGAAATTTCAGAATTAAAACTTGATGATAAACTAAAAACTATTAAATCAAATATAATGAAATTGAAAGCTTTAGGTATAGAAAATTATTATTGTGCCAATATTCTTGATTGGTTTAATGAAGTATTAGAAAAGAATTATATTATCCATGAAAGTAAAATTAATGATTCTAAAATTGACCAAGAGATATTTAAAAAGTATAGACAAAAAGTATATTGGATTAATTTTGGTAAAAATATTGGTAGTGAATTTAGAGACTACCATTATGCTGTGGTTTTATATGAATCAAAATATACAGCTATTGTTGTGCCTTTAACATCAAAAAAAGATGAATCTCCTCAATGGATTATTGATAATGAAAATGTAATTGTTGATTTGGGAGAGGTTAAAGGATATCCTCATGAGTGTAAACAATGTTATGCATGTACATTCTTATTACA
>CALDJN010000310.1 GCA_937901695.1 uncultured Anaerocolumna sp. | reverse complement strand
ATCTCTTCATAAATTGGATGATATCTCTGTAATTCAAAAGTTTAATGACATAAAAAATAAAGTATATAATGCAAGAAAAATATTTAATGATATCAAAGAAGGTATTATTACTGATGATGAAATATTGAAAAGTGATAAAATAGATGAGATACAGGAGAGCCGATTAAATTATTTTAGTTCTGAGACTATCTTGAGATTAGTGCATAACGAAGAAGTAATTCATTTCAATCCGCTTAAAGTGCAGTTTGAAAATGGGAAAAGTACCAAACTGGAAAAAATAGATTATATTTTTTTTGAAATAATAGAGATAGCCGATGGAAATTACTTGCAATTCTGTATAGGATTTGACGATAAAGATGCCCAAAATCATCCCTCGACATTTTTTATGGAAAAATCAAATCTTTATATACATAATCAAGAACGTAAAAACGTTGTATCCCTATATATTGAATCGAAAGCAGGTATTGATTTTAAAGTATATTGGCATAATGTTAGAATTTCGATGAAAAAGAATAGTCACTATAAATGGCTTGAAAAAAAGAGTACCATATATGACTTTGATGCAGATGACTTAAACAAAGAGACTATTAGTAAATTAAGAATAAAGTCAGATGAACTAAATGAGATAATAAGGCATTTTGAATTATTAAGACTTGACGAGATAAAGTTGGTTTATTTACCTTATATACCGGAGGCTGATAAATGGAATAATGAACAAAAGAGGTATTTAGTGAATTATATAGACTCATTAGAAGACAAAAATGTTATTCCAAGTTTAATACAACAAAAAATGAATAACTTTTGTATAAAGTCTTAATAAATTAACGTTATTTTTGGTAAAAATAGTACTGGAAAATCAGCACTCATAAAAATAATGTAATAGGAAGATTAGTAGGAAGACAACAGGGAAGTAACCGCTCAGATATACTTTTCATATAATGAGTCATGGAAGAATTTGATGCTATATATGACAGAGAAAGGTATTGTTCGGAAAACTCGTAAGGAAATTAGGGTATGAGTAAAAATGTAAAAGATTATTGCCATTTAATCCCCATGGTGTATAATATAACCAATGAAAAGGAAATTGATATGATGAAATTACTGATTATGTGTGAAGAATCAAATGAGTTGGAAAATAACCGATAAAGGGAGGAACATGTTATATGAAAAAGCTTATAAAGCTATGTATACTCTGCACCCTAATGATAAGTGTATTAACCAGTACCCTGTACATACCCTTTGCTAATGCAGAAGAATCATCCCAGACATTAACTATTCTATTTACCCATGACCTTCATGATAATTTCCTTCCCGTAGAATCGGTACAAGAGGGGAAGAAACAATATGTAGGTGGCTATGCAAGATTACATAGTGCCATTCAGGCGGTTCGGGTACAAGAACAGAATGTTTTACTGGTAGATGCGGGAGATTACTCCATGGGAACTCCATTTCAGACAATATTTCAGACAGATTCACCAGAACTTCGATTAATGGGGCAGATGGGATATGATGTTGTAACTTTAGGCAATCATGAATTTGATTATCGGGCGGAAGGACTGGCGGATAGCTTACAGGCAGCAGTAAACAGCGGAGAACCACTGCCACAAATAGTCCAGTCTAACATTATCTTTCCAGTGGATGATGGTGGGAATCTTACTGATTCGTTAGAACATTTAAAGAAGTCAATGGAGAACTATGGAACAAAAGACTATACCATTATAGAACGAAATGGAATTAAGGTTGGCATATTCGGAGTAATGGGGGCAGATTCAGCTTCCAAAGCACCAATGTCGGAAGTTCAGTTTGAAGATGAGATTACCCATGCCAAAAGGGTGGTAGATATATTAAAGCAAGAGGGTGCTGAAATTATCCTTTGTTTATCTCATTCTGGTACATGGGCAGACAAGTCGGAATCTGAGGACGAAATACTTGCAAAAAAGGTTCCGGATATTGATGTAATTATCAGCGGTCATACCCATTCTACCTTGGAGCAGCCAATTGTGGCAGGAGATACCATCATTGTTTCAGGGGGATGTTACGGAGAAAATTTAGGCAGATTAGATATGAGCAAAGAGGAAGATGGCTGGACGCTATTAAACTATGAATTGCAGCCCATTAATGAGACATTACCAGAGGATAAATACATAACGCAGCAGATTCAGAATTACAAAACCGTTGTAGAAGAAAGATATTTTAGCCTATTTCAGAAGACTTACGATGAGGTAATTGCCAGATCACCATTTGATTTTCCAAGTCTGGCGGATATGTATCGTGTACATAATGAATCCACGTTAGGAAACCTGATTAGTGATGGATTTATTTATACGGTAAAAGAAGCGGAAGGAGAGGCTTACGAACCTATTGCGGTATCTGTTGTTCCGGTTGGTACCATTCGGGGTTCTATACCGGAGGGAGATATTACAACTGCAGATGCATTTTCCATAAGTTCTTTAGGAATTGGTGCAGACAAACTTCCGGGATATCCGCTAATCTCAGCGTATCTGACAGGTAAGGAACTTAAGACTATATGTGAAGTAGATGCCTCTGTAGCTCCATTAATGGAGGATGCTCAGCTGTATATGTCTGGTATAAACTATACGTTTAATCCTAACCGTCTTATCTTTAATAAAGTAACGGATACATCTCTGGTTAATGAAAAGGATGATTTGGAAGAGATTGATGATAAAAAGCTTTACCGCATTGTTGTTGGATTGTATTCAGCACAGATGTTATCTATAGTAGGTGATGAATCCTTTGGTCTTTTATCTATTACACCAAAGACAAAAGATGGAACGCCTATTACTGACTTTGAAAAGTATATTCTCCATGATGAGAATGGAAATGAAATCAAAGAGTGGTATGCTCTGGCTC
>CALDJN010000309.1 GCA_937901695.1 uncultured Anaerocolumna sp. | reverse complement strand
TTTGTATTCGTCAGCGAGTATCGCGTAGATAGCCTCGTCGACCCATTCCTTGTCGACACGCGCCCAAAACGCCTTTACGTGCAAAGCCTCACGGCGCATATGGTTTCGCTCCATAACCCTATAGGAACCATAATTAACAGCAGCGCACCGAGCGAAAATCCGCCTTAACTTCAAATCCTCAAAACCATAGCGAATCAATTCGCCTCCGAGTTCCGTTCCATAGCCGTGTTTCCAGTAGTCTCTGTGAAGGATCCAGCCGAGTTCGCCCGTGTCGTTCGCGGCATCCGGGTAGATACCACAACTTCCTATAACTTTGCCAGAGTCTTTCAGGACAACGGCAAAATCCTTACCTGGCTTTACCGTCTTTAGGAAACACCGTGTCTGCTCCTCAGTGTTGGGTCCCCAAGCCATATAGCGCGTATTCGCGGAATTGCTTGCCCAAGAATGTACTGCCTCAAAATCATTGTCTGTCAACGGACGTAAAAACAAGCGTTCCGTTTTAAGTATATCTGTGTATTTCATTTCCGCTTCCTCGCTTTCGATTAATAAGGTCGTAACTCCGACCACTATTTGAGTAAAAGCAAAACGCTTTCTACCGATTGATTTGCTTGCGTAAGTATTGCTTGGGCTGATTGCATCAAAATATTTTGTTTGGATAAAACAACCATCTCTTTAGCCATATCGGTATCTCTGATTCGTGATTCCGAGCTTTGGGTATTTTCTTCCGTAGTCGAATTCACTCCGATGATATGTCCCAGCGCATTTTGTTTTGCACCATATATACTTCGAATATTTGTAATGCTTTTTCTGCATATTTATTTTGTGATACTGTTATAGAATTTATCTTCATAGCAGCAGTACTTAGATGAAATCTTGTAAGCTTGAAGGCATCACCGGCAGTATCGGATACTTGTAAGGATATATCCTCTAAGTCTTCTCTTCCTACTTCATTATAAAAAATAATTCCCTTGGCAGTTCCATCAATATTCTCAATACCACGTTCTCCAAATATATCATGTTGTATCTTGATGTTACCGCCTACTAAGGTTGCATGAAGTTTTACAGTATTACCATTGTCATCTCCATCTGCAAACTTTTGATTAAACATATCAATTAATTCTTCTGCTGTATATCCACCAGCAGGGAAGGTATAGCTATAATTCGTTCCTTCCGTAGTAAATGTAAATGTATTCGAGTCTTCTGTAAATGTAACTCCTTCTGCTATGTTTTTGGATCCCTGTATATAGGCAGCTTCCGGAGTGCCTATGGTCTTATAAAAAATCGAATAAGCTGAGTTTCCTCGTATTCCATCTAATGTATACGTACCTTTATTGGCTTCCTTACCCTCTACCTCTTTCAATGTAAAATGAATGGCATTATCGTCCACTGCTCCAACTACACCAGTATTTATTCCTCCAATTGCTGATTCTATCCTCACATTGTCAATGCCATGACTAATTAATTCTGCATTCAGCTTATCTTCCAAGTATTGCGCCAACGCATCTCCCTGATATACTCCCGGCTCTATGCTAACGTTTAATTCTAGTTCTAATGTATTGGATGCATCACTTGAATCAACATAGGTAAAGTCCATGATGAATTTATCATTTCTATCTTTTACGATTTCTGTTTCCTGGTTCTTTAGATCTTGTCTTCCCACTACATAAGCTTCATGAAAGGAATGAGTGCCTTGCTGTAATACCGGAATTTCCGTACTTGTAATTTCTTCCCTTTTGCTTAATACATATTGATAAAAGCCGCCGGTAAATCCAGTTAAGCTGTATTTGTCACCTGCATTAACTGCCTTAATTAGAATACCATTTGTATCTACCTGGACGGATAATTGGTTTTTACCAATCTGAGAATCAATCGCAGATTGTAGTTCCGTTTTTAGACTAGCAGCACTATATTCTCCTTCCGGCAGATCAATATTTAGGTCTTTTGATTCTTCATCTACCTTATAAATAAAATTAAGATTCTTGTTTGTAGAATTTAACGTTATTGGAAATGTCAAGCTCTCTCCCTGTATATAGGAAGTTGTTATGTTTCTGTTCGTTGAGACAGCATCGGTGGTATCTATATGGGAACCAACAAAAACCTTCATAGCTGAGCCACCGGAACCACTGCTTATATTAAGATTCGTACTGTTTCCCTTTTTTATAGTAGTAAATGTTAGTGATCCATTGCTCTCTAGGGAAGCTGTTCCCCCAACATTATTATTGGTAAACTGTTTATTTATCTCCGCAACCAACTGGGAACGGGAATAAGTCCCATTGGTGAGCTGTATAGATCTCGGCACACCATTTACGGTAATATTGAATACATGATTGCTATCATTAATTGTGATACTGCTGCTTAATGTATGCCCCATATTAATCGATGCTGGTTTCAAATCAGTAGGCTTTGTACTACCTTCTGACCATTCCTCAGTCCCATAATTGGCTTTGTTGAAATAATTTATCTTCTCCTCTGAATGTTGAAATAATTCTTGATAGGCACTCCCCCTATTGATTGGATTAAATTGAATGCTATCTATACTATCATCTATGGCAACAAATTGAATTCGATTTCCATAAGTTTGTGCTTGAATCTTATCCTTTATTCCTACCCCAGCACTACTAATTTGAGAATTGATTTCGAGTATTAGATCATCTAATGATGAATAGGAAGTCTTACTCAGGTTTAAGGAATAATTATCTCCATTCACAGTTAAATTCAAAGATGTAGCGCCTTTTGTAAGATTAATCTCTCCTAATAAGGATTTTGCACCTGTTAAACTTGGATCTACTGTGACTCCAGAATAGAGATAAGGTGGATCTACCGAAGATACCGTTGTATCACAGAAAAGTGCTTCATAGGTATTACGAAACAGAGCACTACTTCTGTCAAATAAAAGTGTACTAGCACTACCCTCCAATGTAGACGTTAACTTTAAATAATTATAGTCCGCATAGCTGGTTGTACCTGGAATATAGGTATAATCAGTTTCCGCAGAAGCAATTAGACCGGTACCACCTAGTTTCTCATTCAACTGATCAGCAAGTTCTTTTATCGTATATTCACCATCATCGATTATTATTTGCTGATAATCTAAGTTGTTTACCGAGAATCGCAGCGTATTATTATCACTACCGATCACGATTTTACTAGTACCGGAAGACTCAGAATAATATGCCTTTCCGCTGATGGAGGCTGGTGTCTTGGTTGAATTTCCACTTTTTACATTATCATAAAATACCGAAGTATATGTCTTACCTTCATCAATAGCGAACATATTGCCTTTTAGTCCGGTTACAACATTCGATCCTGCTGAGAGTTGAATCGCTTTCTCGCCATATTTCTTGGCGACTATTCCCTCTAAATCCTGTGCCGATAGTGTATTATTTATTCTATTAATCAGTTCTTCCCTCGTATAGGAGCCAGATGGAATTGTTAACGAAATTTTTCTACTATCCGTCCCATCGGCAGCTTCTGTATAAAATATAATAGTATCATTTTTGCCATTTTCGATACTCAATGGCCATCCTGCTTCAAACTGTGTGGTTCCAACCAGCCTTCCATATCCACTACCATCATTTCTTCCATAGATCAGACCAGATAAATAGCCCTCAACACTTTTCACATCTGTTCCGCCTTCAAAATTAAGGTTACAGTATCCATCTTCCGTATACTCAAATACAAATCCCGGATTCTTAGGAACCATATTCTCAAACGCAGTATCAATTTCATCCACGAGCTCCTGCGTTGTGTATACTCCACTTGGCACACGAATTTGATAGGTTGGTGGCACATACTCATCAGGCAAATAAATAATCAAATCATTGTTAGGTTCTTCTATCACCTGTATCTGTGCAGGGTCCCACTGTTTACTGCCTTCTATACTATAATATGTATCTTGATGCTTCTCAAATATATTCATTGTATTGTATTCTGTCTGCTTACATATCTTATCTATCTGAGACTGATATTCTTCTATTTCTTGTGCAATGACTGCCTTGTCCTGTAACGAATTGGTATCATTTAATGCTTGAATCGTAAGTTCCCTCATTCTTTGAAGCATGCTAGTAATTTCATCCATTGCTCCATCTGCAACCTGAATGAAATTGACACCATCCAAAGCATTATCCGTAGCACGTTCAAGTCCTCTAATCTGGGCTCTCATCTTTTCTGATATAGTTAATCCTGCTGCATTATCTGCTGCACGATTTATTTTAAACCCACTTGAAAGTTTTTGTGTTGATTTCATTCCTATATTACGAGTAATTCCCAATTGTCTACTGGTCATTATGCTTTGTATATTATGCTGAATAATCAAAACAATCCCATCCTTTGTATAGTATAGTATAGTATAGTATAGTATAGTATAAAATGTCATGGTCCCCGGCGGATC
>CALDJN010000308.1 GCA_937901695.1 uncultured Anaerocolumna sp. | reverse complement strand
CTTTCATTTCCCTGTTGTTTTGTTACTTCTACCGGATCATACCTACCTTCATAGTCATTAAAATAATTATAATTCAATAGAGTTACCTCTTTGTTCTATATTATATCCATAATATATGCAGTAGAAAAAAGAGGGTGATTGGATAAGACGTCTTAAAAAATAGTATCTAAATTAATATTATAAATATTCATTGAATAGTTGATGTTTTTCAATTTTATTTAGAATTCTTTATGAAGAAATTAGTTAATGCATCAACACTCTCCAATGTGGTTGCCCAGGATGTTACGAAGCGGATAACAGTGTTTTGATCATCTATTTTGGTCTGTATGGAGAATAAGAATTCTTTAGATAATTTCTCCAATAAGTTGTTTGGTATAATAGGAAATAGCTGATTGGTGCATGGTTGTGCATAGAAAGAATATCCACAGTCTTTTAGAACGAAAGCGATTTTATTAGCCATCTCATTTGCATGTATACCTAATTCAAAAAACAGGTTATCTTGAAACAATGCTTCAAATTGTATTCCGGCTGCAAAACCTTTTGCCATTAATGCGCCTCTATTTTTGATTAAATAACGGAAGTCTTCTTTTAATTCTTTATTGCAGATTACCAATGCCTCTCCAAGTAATGCACCATTTTTGGTACCTCCTATGTAAAAGACATCAACGGAATCGGCAATATCGGATAATTCCAAATCGTTTTGCTGGCATGTTAATGCAGATCCAATACGGGCTCCGTCAAGAAATAATAATAATCCCTTTGATTTACACATTTGATGTATTGCAGTTAATTCTTCTTTCTTATATATGGTACCTAATTCTGTTGAATTAGATATATACACCATTTTTGGCTGGACCATGTGTTCATCAGAATGGTAGTTTAAAACTTGCTCTATGGCGGCAGGAGTGACCTTTCCATCTTTTGATGGAACAGTTACCACTTTATGACCGGTTGCTTCAATTGCTCCTGTTTCATGAACATTAATATGACCGGTTTCCGCCGCTATGACACATTGATAAGGTCTTAAGAAGGAGGATATAACTAAAAGATTTGTTTGGGTACCTCCAGGAATAAAATGAATATCTACATTTTCATTTTTTAAGTGCTTTTTAATGTAGTTCTTAGCTTTTTCGCTGTGCAAGTCTTCACCATACCCAGTATTTTGCTCATAATTTGATTTTGTTAGTAGCTCCAGTATACGAGGATGTGCACCTTCACTATAATCATTCATAAAACTGTACATATTTATGACATCTCCTTTAGATAAATCCATATTTTGGACTTATTATTTTCTTTCGTATTATAACATGATTTTTTAGAACTTACTACTAAGTCGGTGGCATTAATTATCTTTTTTGATTAATGGGACCGGTTCCTTCTTTAACAGAATTGTGCGTCTGGTTCTGGTTTTCTACTTTTGTTTTATTAGTAACATTGTTAAAGTTCTCAAGTTCTTTCTTCTGTTGTTGTTTTTCTATTTTTGATTTGTCCATATTTACCTCCATTTTTTAATGTATTATTGATTAGGGTGTTACTTCCTATTATTATTTATCAAAAGAATTGAGATTATGTAAGATTTTATTATTTTGGACATTTCATTTCACCATCACTATTAAGGCGCATATAATAAAATTCTTTTTTAGCCGTGGAGGTTTTATGACTATACATGTAGTTAAGCAAGGGGAGACAATAGGGTCAATAGCGAACCAATATAATGTTACACCAGAAAGATTAATTACCGATAATGAATTACCGAATCCAGATAATCTGGTTGTAGGGCAGAGTATAGTAGTTCAACATGCTGAAGTTGTTCATACAGTGAAAGAAGGAGATACTTTATATGGTATCGCAGGAACTTATGGTGTCACTCCCAATCAGATACTGCAAAATAATCCTAAAATTGGAGAAGCTGGTTACTTAGTTCCTGGAGAGACAATTGTAATTAAATTTACAGAAGTTGATGAAAATAATAAGCTTGGAAATATTATAGTTGGCGGTTACGCTTATCCCTTTATTCAACATGATGTTTTAAGAAAAACTCTGCCATTCTTAACTTATCTATATTTATTTGCCTATGGATTTACGCCAACAGGTGAATTGATTCCCATTGATGATGAAGAGCTCATTGCAATTGCCAGAAATTATGGTGTTGGGCCTATTTTGGTTCTTGCACCTAGGGATTCGGAAGGAAAATTTAGCAATGAACTTGCACATACTATTTTTACCGACCTAGAAGCACAGAAACGATTAATTGATAATTTAATAGCTACTATGAAGGGAAAAAATTATGTAGGCATGGATGTAGACTTTGAATTTGTATTTCCGGCGGACAAGAACGCATTTATTCAATTTATCCAAAATTTAAAAACCAGGCTTGAGCCAGAGGGGCTTACCTTAACGGTAGCTTTAGCTCCTAAGACTTCTGGAGAGCAGGTAGGTCTTTTATATGAGGCACATGATTATCCTGCTATTGGAGCAATTGCAGATAGGGTTCTGTTAATGACGTATGAATGGGGCTATACCTTCGGTCCTCCCATGGCAACATCACCGCTACCAGATGTCCGCAGGGTACTAGAATATGGAGTATCCGTAATAGATAATAATAAAATTCTTATGGGTGTTCCCAATTATGCTTATGATTGGCCATTACCTTTTATACAGGGTAAAACAGCTGCAGAGTCTATCAGTAATATGGAAGCAATTAAACGGGCTGCCCAGCATGGAGTAACCATAGAATTTGATGAACAAGCACAGGCTCCTTTCTATTATTATACAGATTCTCAAGGCGTCAGCCATGTGGTATGGTTTGACGACGCAAGAAGTATGGAGGCAAAACACCGCCTGATTAATGAATTTAAACTAAGTGGTTCCGGAGTGTGGCAGCTTATGAATTTCTTCCCACAGTTGTGGATGGTAGTAAATTCACTATTCAATGTAAAAAAAGTATTATAGGGTCTATTTTGATAATTTAAATAATGGAAGCTAAATATTATTATGGCTTATTAGAAAAAGTGAGAATATACATTAAGATAGATAAATCAATAAAGTTATTATCCTGGTTATCATGCTATTTATTAAGGGATTGTTGCAAAATAAAAATGTTATTCTTAGTGCAAATTCAGCAAAGCTGAATTATAAGTTTGAAGAATCTCACATAAAAATGGGATTCTTCGAGCCTAATTCAGCAAGCTGAATTTGCTCTCAGAATGACAATTTAGCATCAGCCTCTTAATTATGTTTTCATAAGAAGACCATTTTTCAATTGACAAATAGTCATACTGGAAATAAAATGGAAGTGGTTATTAAAAAACAAAGGAGTGTAGGTATATATGATGCTAGAGGGAAAAGTTGTTGTAGCACAGGGTGGAGGCCCTACGGCTGTAATTAACCAATCATTAGTTGGAGTTGTTCTGGAGTCAAGAAAGTTTAATCAAATTACTAAAGTATATGGAGCAATTAATGGGGTTTCCGGTATTATAAATGAAGATTTTCTTGATTTAACACAAGAAACAACGCATAATCTGGAACAAGTTGCAATTACCCCTTCTTCTGCCTTGTTTTCTACAAGGGAAAAACCAGATGAAGCTTATTGCAAAGAAATATTTAATGTATTTAAGGCTCATAACGTTCGTTACTTTTTCTATATTGGAGGAAATGATTCAGCTGATACAGTTCGAATCGTAAATCAACAGGCTATACAATCGGATTATGAATTCCGAGCTATTCATATTCCAAAAACCATCGATAATGATTTATTGATAAATGATCATACACCGGGCTATGGTTCAGCAGCTAAATTTGTCGCTCAGTCGTTTATTGGATTAAATTTAGATAATCGTGCTTTACCAGGTGTTCATATTGGTGTTGTAATGGGAAGAAATGCAGGCTTTCTCACAGCAGCTTCTGCAATTGCACAAAAGTATCCAGATGATGGACCACACTTAATATACTTGCCGGAAAGGCCATTTATTATGGATAATTTCCTATGTGATGTAAAAGATGTCTACGAGAAATATGGAAGATGCCTCATTGCAGTTTCAGAAGGTATTCAGGATGAAAATGGTGTTCCTGTCATTACTAAACTTATTAATCAGGAAGTAGATGCCCATGGAAATATGCAATTATCCGGAACTGGTGCTTTAGGTGATCTTCTAACTCAGCAGATTAAACAGAAGTTAAATATTCAAAGGGTAAGATCAGATACACTTGGTTATTTACAAAGATCCTTTATGGGCTGTGTTTCTAATGTAGATCAACACGAAGCAAGAGAGGTTGGAGAGAAAGCTGCCCAATTTGCCATATGGCATAATGTGGATGGTTCTATAACTATTAATAGAACCGGAGACTACTCTGTTGACTATAAAATGGTACCTTTACTTGATGTTGCAGCTAAAACAAAGTTAATGCCGGATGCATTTATTAATGCAAGAGGAAACAATGTAACAGAAGCCTTCAGACATTATTTGAATCCTTTATTAGGTTCCAATATGCCAACAGCAAGTATGTTAAGAGCACCACTGGCAGAAAAGATATTAAGAAATAAACAAGCATGTTTAAAAGTAGCTGATATTAAATAAATATTACCATATTAAATATTATATAATATGCTATTTCTATGTTGACAGCTATTTTATGATGATGTAGAATAAGCAATATAATTAAATAGTGACCTCACTTTTACTTTTACTAGTGAGGTAGAGGCGCAATATTTAACAGTCCTTAGAGGAGCTGGAGGAAGTTATGATTCTAAGGAGAAGGAAATGTTGCCGAAGTAAATAATACCCTCCGTATTATTTGCTGGGTCTGCAGTTAAGAGCTGCAGGACTGTCTCAATAGACCGCCCAGTTTATTGAGTTGTGCTATCTCATTTGGGAATTGTAGAGGGATTAGGGTAAATGCACATATTAGACCTGAGATCATCTCAGGTCTTTTTTGTCTGTGTATTCAGCAAAACTTGATTACACGACTAATTACTTTACTATATTAAAGTCTAAGATTAAATGCTGCGTAGTGGTAATAAGATTCCACGGGAGACTGGGTTTTCTCCAACTTCTTTTAGATTAATTGCCACGTAGTGGTAATGAGATTATGAGGAAGGAGCGTAAACGGATAAACTTGCCTGTGGGAATATCCGCCTTGATGTATCCATCAACAAGTGCGTAGTAGAGGAAGATAATAAATGAGATAGACAAACAAAAATAAATTAAGAAGATAAAGGAGAGATTTTTATGAAGAGAAGAATGTTCATACTATTAACAATGTGTTTATCCATGATGGCGCTTTTTACAGCATGTGGTAAGGAGACAAAAGAAGAAAATGAAACAAAGAGACAGGAAGACACCAATGGAAATAAACAAACTGAGAATACAAACAAAAGCAATGATAATGTTTTTCGAGTAGGC
>CALDJN010000307.1 GCA_937901695.1 uncultured Anaerocolumna sp. | reverse complement strand
CCAGCTTCGGTTTTTACTTCACTGCCTTGGTCAATATATTCATCTAGTGAAAGAATGTTTGTTAATTTGGTTTGGCTTTGCCAGGTTTCGAATTCATCAACTGTAATCTCTAATTCTTTAGCTACTTCTTCATCAGTGGCTATTCTGCCTTGTTCAGCCTCGATTTTATGAAATGCAGCATCAATTTTTCTTTGTTTCTGTCTTAAAGTTCTTGGTATCCAATCCATTTTTCGAATTTCATCTATAATAGAGCCTCTGATTCGAAAACTTGCATAAGTTTCGAATTTAACGCCTTTGCTATAATCAAATTTGTCAACAGCATCAATAAGACCAAATATACCATAACCAACTAAATCGTCATATTCTACATTACTGCCAAAATACATACTTAGACGTCCTGCAACGATTTTCACTAAATTCGAATATTCAATTATAATCTTATCTCGGCTTTCTGTTGTTTTACATTTGCTATATTCATCCCAAAGCTTTGCTCTATCTTCAGCATTCATACTAATACCCCTTTTGTACTCTAATTTTAGCCGTCAGTATTGCCCGCCTCATTTTCTGCTGCTTGACTTTTGGTTACTTGATTTTCATTTCCTTAGCTTTTTATTCCTTAACTTTTTATTTCTTAACTTTTTATTTCCTTAACTTTTTATTCCTTAACTTTATTTCTTAATTCTTTACTTCTTTATTTCTTGATTCTTTATTTCTTGATTCTTTATTTCTTGATTCTTTGTTTCTTCATTCTTTACTTCCTGCTCTTCTGTAACGGTTGTGGCTGCTGCATCTTCAAGAGCAGCTTTTTCTTTAGCTTCTTCCGCTTTTTTCTGATTGTCTGCTATTTTGCCAATAATCTTTTCTGCAAATTTACCAATTATGAAGAAAATAATTAAGACAAGTAATAGACTTTTTAAACTATCCAAAAGTTCTACTTTGTTAACAATATTAAATATAATGGTGATTGCACCGGCAGCTAGCATAACGGTAGGTGCTATATAACGTCTTTGCATTGTATCACTCTCTTCTTATATGATTTTTAATGGTTTACCTACGGACTTAATATGCAGTTCGCCTGTTTCAGGATAGAAAACGATGGTTCTACCATAATTAAGTCCGGTATCCTCCGCAAGTAAACGTATTCCTAATTTCTCCAGCTTAATTTTACTAGCTTCCACATTTCGGTCGCCAATACGAAGCATATCATTGTTGTTGCTGAAAGCAAACATCTGAGCTCCTCCTGCAATTTTTGCAGTAAGGCGGTTACGGTTAGCACCTACTTTTTGCAAACTTTCAATTAAAGCATCAATACCCGTATCAGCAAATTTTGCAGCATTTTCGTTGTTTCTTATTTTGGTGCTATCAGGTAACATAATATGTACCATGCCTGCTTTCTTAGCACTGCTGTCGTATAAAACGATTCCTACACAGGAACCAAGACCCAGTGTGGTAATTGCATCCGGCACAGTGCACACATTTAAATCAGCCATTCCTACTTTAATTACTTCACTCATAACTTCACCTATAATCCTAAAGATTTCAGTATTACACCATAGGATTCTAGGGTAGGAATCAGAATAAAATAACCCTTAACATCAGAATCATCCTTTGAAAATTTGGTCTCAATCATTAGTGCCTTATCCCCTACTTTTCCAAATTCAATCGCAGGTACGCTTAATATGGCTCCAGCCATATCAATAGACATATAAGGTATACTTGCATCAATCCTTATATTTATTAATGTTGATAAAGATGATAAATAAGCCCCTGAAATAATATTCCCAATCTCTTGTAATGCTGATAGTTCTAATTCTGTAAAATCTTCAAATTTGCTTACAGTACTTCCCATCAAAATATTTACTAAATGGTACGCAGATTCTGTTTCCATAATGAACATCATCATTCCATTGATTTCACCATCTAATTGAACTAAGATACCTACTACAATGTTCTCTGCTCCGCCTACCATTTCGGGAAGTTCTTTAAATTCCAGTAATGCAACTTCTGGTACACTCATATCCACTTTACCATTAATCATCTTTGATAAAGCTGTAGTTGCATTACCAGCTCCGATGTTGCCTATTTCTTTAAGAACGTCAAATTGCATATTATCCATTTGATCTAAATTAATATTTGACACTGACAACACTCCTTAGTTTTAATCATTAAAAATCTCTCTTTCTATTTTTTCTGCCAGTTTTCAGTGGCACCACTCCTTAGTTCTAATCGTTAATGACACCTTGGATATTTAACAGTGAAATTAAGCCATCACCGTGTTTGCCTACACCAATTAGATAATTATTCTTTTCGTCTAATTCCGTATTCACTTTAGAAATCATACTTTCATCCAAGGTAACAACTTCCTTTACTTCATCAACTATTATGCCTATTGCTGATTGAGCGTCTAATTTAATTATAATGATTCTTGTAGCATTATTAAAATCATCTGGTTCTAAGCCAAACTTTAAGCGGATGCTCATTACTGGTATGATTTCCCCACGTAAATTAATGACACCCTTAAAATAATGCTGAGCCTTTGGAACTCTGGTAATTCTTTGCATTCTTACTATGTTATCTATATATTTAATATCTATACCAAATTGTTCCTTATCTATGTTTACAACAATATATTGTTTTGACTCTAATGATTTTATATTCTCTTCCATTGCCATTCCTCCTAGACCAAAGTATTAACATCAAGAATTAAGGCTACTTCCCCATCACCGAGAATGGTTGCACCACCAATAATTTTATTATTAGTAATGTATTTACCGATAGACTTAATAACGATTTCTTGTTGTCCAATTAAATTATCAATTACTAACCCTGCTAATCTATCACCTTTTGATACAATAACTACGGTAAGATGATCTGATTCTTCATGATTACTTTCAACATCTAACACTTTGTCTAAACGGATTATAGGAATAACATTTCCTCTAAGGTTTATTACTTCTTTAGAATGAACGTATTTTATTTCTGAAACCGTAACATCTTCAATTGTCTGAATACTTCCTAGTGGAATAGCGTATTTTTCTGTTCCTAATTCAACCATAAGAGCTTGAATAATAGCTAATGTAAGAGGAAGACGAATGATAAAGTTGCTGCCTACTCCAAGTTTTGTATTAGCTTCAATATCACCACCCAGAGCTTCTATCTTAGTCTTTACTACGTCAAGACCAACGCCTCTTCCTGATATTTCAGATATGGTATCTGATGTAGAGAAGCTTGGTTTGAATAATAAATCAATGGCATCTTTCTCTGTCATTGCCTCTGCTTGTTCCTGAGTAAGAGTACCTTTTTCCACTGCCTTTTTCTTAACTTTTTCTACATTAATTCCGCCACCATCATCTTTAACTTCGATAACTACGTTGTTACCATCTTGATATGCATCAAGGAATATAGAGCCAATCTCTCCTTATTGGTTTCCAACCCATGGTCTGCTGCATTACGTAATAAATGCATAAGTGGGTCACCAATTTCATCAATTACAGTTCTATCAAGTTCTGTTTCTTCACCTGTTATGTATAATTCCATCTTCTTATCTAATTTCTTAGATATATCACGAATCATTCTTGGGAAACGGTTGGTTACACTTTCAATTGGTACCATTCTTACTTTCATAACTGATTCATGAAGATTGGTTGTAACTCTTTCAAGATATTCAATCTGTTCGTTAAATCCAGATTCACCCCTTGAGGCACCTTCTGAGTTGCTGATAGATACAAGCCCATTTTTTGCAATGATTAATTCACTAACCAGATTCATTAAAACATCCAGCTTTTCAATATCAACCCGGACAGAACGATTTACAACAGGTTTCGAAGTCTGCTTTACAGATGTCCCGCTAACTTTATTCTTACCAGTATCTTTTGCACTGCTTTTTTCCTGTTTATTATTTTCTTCTTCTGTTTCTGCAGTATCTGATTTTGCTTGATCTAATTTAAAATTATCTATATAGACATTCTGGATTTCAGATATATTTAAGATGTCTTTCTTAATGCTTTCTAAGCTTTCCTTAGTTAATAAAATCAAACTAAAGTCTAAATCAAATTTTTCATCTTCAATATCCTGAACATCTGGTTCCGATTTAATTACTTCTCCTAAATCTTCTAAGGTTTTAAACACCAAAAATGCTCTTGCTGCTTTTAGAATACAAGTTTCTTGTATGTATACTGTAATTCCAAATACATTCATACCAATATCATATGCTTTTTGGATTGCATTTCTTTCATAACTTTGAATAACTAAATCTCTGAATTTTTCAAAGCCGGAATCAGATTGTGGGGCAGCTGTAGAAGTAACCACAGGGACATCTTTTTTAGCTGGTTCTGCTTGTCCTTTCCCTTTGCCTAAACCAACGTTTAGAATATCATTTAGCTGATTAATAACGTCTTCATAGTCTTCAGTACCTTCATCTGCACTCTGCTGAATATTACTAAGGTATGCTTCTAATGCATCTAAGCCTTTGAATAGAACATCTACTAAATCAGCTGTAACTTTCATATTGCCATTACGAATTTCTGAGAATACATTTTCCATATCATGTGTTAAACGCTGCATTCTCTTATATCCCATAGTACCAGCCATACCTTTTAAAGAATGAGCTGCTCTAAATATTTCGTTAATAGTTTCTACATTCTCAGGTTCTGTTTCCAAGATTAATAACTGGTCGTTTAAACTTTGTAAATGTTCCTTTGTTTCGTCGATAAAAATTTCTAGATATTGACTTACATCCATAATCAATCCCCCATGTTCTTTCGTATAGCGCCTGCAATCTGCTCTAAAGGTAATACTTCATTAACCAGTCCCGCATCTCTAATTACCTTAGGCATACCATAAACCGTACTGGTGGCTTCATCTTGGGCTATTACGTAAATATTTTTTTTCTCATGTAATAATTTAATTCCACGGGTACCATCACTACCCATACCAGTTAAGACAACACATATAATTTCATCAAAGTTAGTATCTGCAAGGGATTCATACATAATGTCAGCACAAGGTCTTAAACCATTTCTTGCTTCTTCTTTTGTTACTGTTATATTATGTACACCGTTTCCCAGATTGGTTAATCTCATATGATAGCCGCCTTTTGCTATATAAACTACACCTTTTTGAAGGATTTCCCCATGTTCTGCTTCTTTTACTTTTAACTTACTGGTCTCATTTAGTCGATTGGCAAGTGACTGGGTAAAGCCTTCCGGCATATGTTGAACGATTAACACACTGCAGCCTAGATTCTCCGGTAATAAAGGAACAATCTTCTGAAGTGCCTTGGGTCCTCCGGTAGAACAGGCAATGGCTATTAATTTGTTCTTACCTTGTCCCATAGGGCTTTTACTTTGATGATTATTTTCTATAACTGTTAAGGTTTGAGGTTGCTGTTTTGGATAAATTGGCTGGGCTTTCTTATCCAGGTCCGCTTCTTCTGTAATGAAAGATTTTATTTTACATTTAGAAGAATTGGTTGCCACAGTAAGAGTTTGAATAATCTTATCTCGGAATCGATTGCTCTTTACATCTAAAAAGCTTTCCGGCTTTGTAACAAAATCAAATGCACCCAGTTCCAATGCCTGAATGGTTTCTTTGGCACCTTCTTTTGCCATGGTACTTACAACGATGACTGTTGCATTGATTTTTCTTATTCCTAACTCTTTTAAGAACTCAATGCCACCCATAATTGGCATATTGATGTCTAATATAATAGCATCAAATTCCTTTTTATCCCGAATTAATAAATTCAGAGCTTCTAACCCGTTTGATACGATTTTGGAAACACAAAATCTATTATCAGAGTTAATTATATCAGAAAGCACTCTTCTCATGAGTGCAGAGTCATCAACAATCAAAACTTTTTTTTGCATATCAACTCCTAACTGCGTGCTTTAGCACGCATATTAATCAGGACGTTGAAAAATTGTTTTTTATTTTTCAACTTACTCCCGTCTGCGTGCTTTAGCACGCATATAAATCAAGACGTTGAAAAATTGTTTTTTATTTTTCAACTTACTCCCGTCTGCGTGCTTTAGCACGCATATAAATCAGGATGGACTTAATCTAATCCCTTTTCTCTTTTTCGTTGGCGTCTGTCTTCAGCAAATATAAATTTTATAAGAGCTTCTCTATCCTCTTTTTTTATATCTGTGAATTGAACTCTATTTTCATAGAAACCAGCTCTATTTAACATTTTAGCTGAAGCAATAATTTTAGCAGGTATTTTCTTATTTTCAGCATTCATACTAAGACTTATGGATAGGATTATATCCTCACCGGGTTCCTGTATGCGGTTTGAGATAAATCTGGCTCCTCCTCCGCTTAAATCAATAATGGTGCCCTCATACCAGCTTTTTTTTAATGCTTCTAAGTTTTCATCGTCCTTAGCTTTTTCTGTTTCATCTATGTAGGTAGTATTATTTATTTTATTTTCCAATACTTTTTCTTCTTTGGTTATAACATGGTATAGTATGTCAACAAGGCAATTTAAACGAAAAAATTGCCTTCTTTGATTTTTTACAATATCAGATATAAACTGGACTTCCAAAATATATATTTTTTTATTCTTGTAGCGATTAATAATGATAGCATTGCATTGATAAAGCCCTTTACTGGTGAAAAAAGAGACTGTATACTTTTCTCCAACAGATAGTGGAATTATATGACCTTTTTCAATTGGCATTGCTATGATTGCTTTATCATTATCAATATGATCAAGTAATTGGCTGACATATACTTTACTTCTGCCAGAAGTAGTATTATCTAAATTTAATCTTCTTAGCTCAAGCTTATCGCCTATTGCTGCAATATCTCTAACCATCATATATTACCTCCTGCTGTGAATCAAATTAGAAAATAGTTGTGATATACCTTTTCTTTTTTGTACTTCTTGTGTGTTCTCACATAATATATTAGTAAGATTAATAATTGCTTTTGTTGATTGTGAATTGGGGTATAAAATGGAATATGGTTTTTGTTGTATAATAGCCTTAGGAACATTGGAATCCTGAGGAATACTTCCTAAATATTCGATTTTATTATTTAAGAACGTATTAACAACTACATTAAATTTATTGAATAATTCTTTACCCTCAGCAGGTGATTCTACACGATTGACAATCATTTTAATAGTAGAATTAGTGGTAGAGAATTCTGGTTTTCTATCTAATATTTTTAACAATGCATAAGAATCCGTTAATGATGTAGGCTCAGGAGTAGTAACCAATAAAGTTTCAGTACTTGCAATAACAAATTCTAAAACGATATCATTGATACCAGCTCCTGTATCAATAATAATTACATCTGTAATACTGTCAATTTCATCTAATTTATGAGTTAAATCAATAATTTGCTCTCTGGAAACATGGTTTAATTCCTGTATTCCAGAACCACCGGATATAAATCCTATTCCTTTTGGTCCTTCTGTTATAATATCCTTTATATCCTTACCTTTAAATAATAAATCTGCTAAATTATATCTTGGCCGAATTCCCAACATGACTTCTACGTTTGCTAAACCGAAATCCGCATCTAATATAATTACCTTTTTGCCCAGTTTACTCATTTGAATTGCCAGGTTTACGGATATACTTGATTTACCGACTCCACCTTTGCCGCTAGTGACAGTGATAACACGGGCAACTTTTCTTTGCCTGCTTTGGCTTTTAATAATATTTCTTAATTGTTCTGCCTGATCCATTAATCACTGCCTCCTAGCAACTGTTTCGCTGTTTCCTGAGTATCTAACTTACCTATATCATCCGGTACATTTTGTCCACATGTTGTGTAAGATAAATCAGCGCCTGTCAGCATTCTAATGTTTAAAATATTACCTATACTTCCTGTTTCATCTAGTTTTGTAAAAATGACTCTATAGTTGGCTATTTCAGAGTAAGCTTCTGTAATCTTAACTAAGTCAACATACTTGGTAGTTGCACTCATAACCAAATATACTTCCCTTGCTTCTTCCTCCACTGTATGTATCAGCTTTTCTAAATCATCTCTTTGATCTATGCTTTTATGGGAACGTCCAGCTGTATCCACTAATACTACATCATAATCTTTAAAGTCTTCTTTGGCTGTTTCCATTTCTTCCGGTGTATAGATTACCTGCATGGGTACGCTAAGAATATTGGCATAGGTTCTAAGTTGTTCTACAGCAGCAATCCTATAAGTATCTGAAGTAACAAGAGCAACCTTTGCTTTTTTATTTAACTTTAATGTAGAAGCGATTTTAGCAATAGTGGTTGTTTTACCCACCCCGGTAGGTCCTATAAAAAATATGAATTTAGTATTACTCTCATCTAATTCTATCGCTTTAGGCTGACCTAACTTTAGAATAATTTTTTGATAAACGCTTGCTAAAATATTGTCTAAAGTAGTATCTTTCTTATATTTGTTCTCAATTTCACCTAAAATTTGATTTATAAACCTTTCATCTACTTCATTACGAAGCAACTGGTTGTAGACTAATTGAATCAGGCTCTGATTCTTATTGCCGCTTGCTTTTTCTTCTGCTTTTAATTCTACTTTCTCATCTGCTTTTTGTTCCACATGAGATTCATTTAACTGTTTTTCTAATAGTTCTTGCAAATTATTCAATTTCTTCTCAATTGCTGTGGGTTCTACAGGAATAGAGTATTCTTTATCTTCCTGTAGGATATCTGACAGATTATTCTTTACATAAGCATTAAGTGTTGGCGGTGCTCCTTCAGCAGCCGACTCTTTTTTTTCGGCAGTGCTTGGATTGGAATCATCCATAGCAGCTGTAATTTCCACAGTTGGTGTACGAAAAAGCTTATAAATACCCTTTGGTGTAATCGTTTTGATGTTCATAACAATTGCATCTTTTCCTAATTCCTCTTTTGCAAGCATAATTGCTTCTGTTTCTGTATTCCCTTGAAACTTCTTAATTATCATTATGCTGTCACCATCCCTACTGATTGTAATTCAACGTTAGATTCAATCTCATTATAAGAAATAACTATCAAATCTTTAAAATAATCCTGTGTAAGTTTTTTAAAGTACATTCTTACAATTGGCGAAGTAATTATAATCGGATTCTTTCCAAGATTCTCTAACTTTTCTACTTCTTCCTCTACTGAGTGAATAATGTTTTGTGTTTTTTCCGGATCTAAGGTAATATAAGCTCCCTGTTCTGTTTGTTTTATGGAGCCCATAATTTCTTGCTCTATTTTCGGATCTAAAGTCACTACACTTGTAGTCTCTTTCGGTGGAAAATATTTGTTAGAAATAGCTCTCTTTAAACTTTGTCTTACATACTCTGTTAAAACATCAGTATCTCTGGTAGTAGGTGCATAATCTGCAAGAGTTTCAAAAATGGTAATCAAATCCCTAATAGATATACCTTCTTTTAAGAGATTTTGCAGTACCTTTTGAATCTCTCCTACTCCTAATAACTTTGGAACTAATTCCGATATTAAAGTGGAATTAGCCTCCTGTACATTGTCAATAAGATTCTGAACATCCTGCCTTGTAAGCAGTTCACTTATATGACTGCGAATTACTTCTGTTAAATGAGTTGCAATAATGGAAGGTGGATCCACAACCGTATAACCTAAGGATTCCGCTCTCTCCCTCTGGCCTTCTGTAATCCATAGAGCTGGCAGATGGAAAGAAGGTTCAAAGGTAGGTATACCGCTTATCTCTTCTTCTACATATCCAGGATTCATAGCCATATAATGGTCAAAAAGGATTTCTCCTTCACTTACCTCAATGCCTTTGATTTTAATTACATATTGATTTGGGTTTAATTGAATATTATCTCTTAAACGAATAATCGGAACTACGCATCCCAGCTCCAGAGCAATCTGCCTACGAATTAAAACAACACGGTCCAGTAAGTCACCGCCCTGATTCACATCAGCTAACGGAATAATACCATAACCGAATTCTAATTCGATAGGGTCTACCTGAAGTAATGTATTCACATTTTCCGGCTTTCGAATCTCGTCCGTGGAGCCCTCTTCTAAGGCTACCTGTTCTTCAATACTATGTACTTCCATTATGACTCTTCCTGTCACAATAAATATAACACCATAGGTAGTAAATACAATCGTACTTAATGGTGTTGCAATTCCAAGGAAGATAAGGCTGCCGCCTACGACATATAATACCTTAGGAATAGAGAAAAGCTGTTTTACTAATAAATCGCCTATATCAGCTTCTTTGGATACCTTCGTTACCAGTATACCTGTTGCCAAAGAAATCATTAAAGAAGGAATTTGATTTACTAATCCATTACCAATAGTAAGTACGGAATACATACTGAATGCTTCACCAGCTGATGTTCCATTTCGCATCATTTCCATAATCATACCACCAGCTAGATTAATAATGGTAATTATAAGCCCAGCAATGGCATCACCTTTTACATACTTAGTAGCACCATCCATAGAACCGAAGAAGTTTGATTCTTCCTGAATCTTTTCTCTTCGTTCACGAGCCTGTGCATCGTTAATTGCACCGGTATTCAAGTCTGCATCAATAGCCATCTGCTTACCTGGCATAGCATCCAGTGTAAATCTTGCAGTTACTTCTGCAACTCTCTCAGAACCTTTGTTAATAACCAAAAATTGTACTAATAGTAAGATTATAAATACTATGATACCTAAAACTGCATCTCCACCACCTACAAATTCTCCGAAGGTTTTTACAACATTACCAGGATTGCCATTCTTTAGGATTAATCTAGTAGCAGATACATTTAAAGAAATACGAAATACCGTAGTAAATAATAGAATGGTAGGAAAAGTAGACATATTTAATACTTCCCTTGAAAATAAAGCATTAAATAGGATAACCATTGATATGGCTAAATTTAATGCCAGCAAAACATCCAATATCACAGAAGGCAATGGTACGATTAGAAATATGATTGCTGCCAATATATATAACCCAATGGCTAAGTCAGTTTTTTTCACTAATTACTACCCCCTTTTAAACTATACACATATGCTAAAACCTCAGCTGTCATCTGATACAGCTCTGGTGGAATTTCACTTTCAACTTCAACATTATAATACAACATTCTTGCAAGTGGCTTATTCTCTACAATCTCAATCTTGTTCTCTCTTGCTGCAGCTTTGATTTTCTCAGCTAGGAAGTCAGCACCTTTTGCCAATAAAATAGGCGCTTCTGCTGCATTCTTATCATATTTTATAGCTGCTGCAAAATGTGTAGGGTTTGTAATAACCACATCTGCTTCCGGTAAACGCTGCATCATTCTTCTTTGGGAGGCTTCCCTCATTTTACTCCTAATACGGCTTTTAATCTGTGGATCCCCTTCTGATTGCTTATACTCATCTTTGAGTTCTTGTTTTGTCATCATCATATCTCTTCTAAACTTAAGCTTCTGATAAAAATAATCTGCAAGTCCGATTACCAAAAACAATAAGCTAATATTAATTCCCAAATCAATAACGATGGAGCCAATTAAAGCCACTGCCTGTCCCAAGTCAAATTCATATAATTTTAATAATGTAGAGCTATAATCTTTTAAGGTATTATATGCCATATAGGCAATAACTAAAATCTTTAATATAGATTTAATTAATTCTACAATCTTTTCCTTAGAGAATATTCTGCTAAATCCATTAATGGGATTAATTTTGCTAAACTTTGGCTGAAGCAGTTTTCCAGAGACAGTCCACTTTACCTGTGCCAAATCTACTACTAAAGTTGTAAGAAATGCGGCAACAAAGATAGGAAGGCATATTTTTAATATGGTTAAAATAGATTCTCTTAATAGTAAAGCTGCCGTTACCGTATTAAATTCTTCACCGGATAACTTATCAATATTTCCATAAAACAAGTGAAAGGTTTCAAAAAATCCATTGCTAATATAACCTATAAATATCTTTATGGAATAAAACAAAGCAATTAAGGAAGCAGCTATAACCAGTTCATTACTTTTTGCAACCTGCCCTTCTTTTCTTGCATCGGTTAATTTCTTTGGTGTAGGTTCTTCTGTTTTTTCTCCGCCTGGACCTTCTTTTGCAAAAAATTGCAAATTATAAGAGAAGCTATGTTGCTTTGTAGATAAATTATGATGATATGTACTATTGCTGCATTGATATAATGATTTCAAATTACTGTCTATCATAACTTCTCCAATTCATATTGTTTTAATGTAATCCATCTATGGCAGAACGCATCATATAAATCATCTCATCAAAGATAAAATCTGCCACCCTGGGCATTAAACCTACTGCTAAGAATAAGACGGCTAACCCTACAAATATTTTAAGCTGAATACCAATAACAAACATATTCATTTGTGGAGCAACTTTAGCCAATATAGCTAAAATGACATTTAAAATTAATGTTGCTGCAAAGACAGGTAAAATAATCCGAAATCCAATGATAAAATACTCTTTTATAAATTCTACCATCAATAAGTATAGATTTGGGCTAAATTTTGCCCCTCCTACAGGGATAACCTTAAATGCATCAACAAATGCAAGGATTAAATAATGATGTAGATTTGTTACCATCATAATTAGCATTACAATATAAGAATAATAATTACTGGTGACGGTTGTCTGAATATTAGAGACTGGATCCAATTCATTTACCATTGCAAAACCAATTTCCATATCCATCATTTGTCCGGCAAATGATAAAATATAGTAACAAATATTAGTAAAGAACCCAAGTATAATACCGACTAAAGCTTCACTAATTAATAAGCCTGCAAATCCAATTACCCCTTGATAATCTAAATTAGGCAGTGGAACAACCTCAAATAATACCAAGGCAAAGAAAAATGAAAATCCTGCTTTCACTTTCCTCGGTACATTTTTTAAACTAAAAAATGGTGCTACATAAACAAATGCTGTTATCCTCACAAGTATCAGTAAAAAATCTTCTAAATAATCTACTTGAACAGTCATAGATTTTGAATGTAATAGCTAAAATTCGTGATTAAATTAATAGCAAAATCTTTCACTTCCGTAAGAATCCAATTGCCAAATATCATTAAAATTAAGAATACAGCAATTAATTTAGGAACAAATGTGAGGGTTTGTTCTTGAATGGAAGTTACCGTTTGCAGTATACTTATTATTAAACCGATAACTAAGGAGGCAATTAACATAGGCGCTGATACTTTTATAATAAGCCACAACGTATCCCTAGCAATATCTACAATAATATTTTCATTCATGAAAAACCTCCTCGTTGCATTTTCAAACACTTCTAAACTGATTTATATAACCGATTATATTAATCTACGCTAATAAAAGGTCTTTACTAATTCTCCAATTATTAATCCCCAGCCATCTACTAATATAAATAGCAGAATCTTAAATGGCATAGATATCGTAGTTGGAGGAAGCATCATCATACCCATTGACATTAATGTGGAAGCCACAACCATATCGATTACAATAAAAGGTATATAGATTAAGAAGCCTATGATAAACGCAATTCTTAATTCACTTATAATAAATGCTGGAATTATAACTGTAATTGGTATTTCTTTTACATTTTTAACAGGACCAATTTCAGCAATATCCATAAATAATTTTAAATCTTTGGGTTTTACCTGTTTTAACATAAACTGGCGAAGTGGTTCTATACCCGCATCAATAGCTTCTTCTGTTGTGATTTCATTACGCTGCAATGGTTGTATGGCATTATTATTAATCTGCGTAAATACCGGTGACATAATAAATATAGTAAGAAATAATGACAGTCCTATCAATACCTGATTCGGCGGTGTAGTTTGCGTTCCCAATGCAGATCTTACAAAATGCATAACAATCAGAATACGAGTAAAGGATGTTACCATAATTAATATGGAAGGTGCTAATGAAATAATCGTTAATAATAATAAAATCTGAAGTGTAGCTGCTAACCCATTACTTTCTGAACCTGTATCAAGATTAAATTGAAAAGGTCCAATGGCACCTTTAATATCTACCGCCCCATTATCGCCTGTAGTTGTATCTTTTTTTTCAGTCGTTTTTGTTGACTCATTATCGTTAATATTCGTAGCAGATACCTTTATCGGTGCAATAAAAATAAAGGTTAATATACATAACACAACAAATAAGATTCCACTAATTTTTGTCGCGCTTCTTAATTGCTTTTTTATATATGTACCCATGAATACCAACCTTTACTAGTTATTTTTTCTATCATCTGCTTCATTGCCGGCAGAATGGTAAAATGTGTCTTTTGTACTCTCAAAATTATATGTATCTTTTGGGAAATTCGGATTGTTTTGACGGTTAGTAAGCTTAGAGATAATAGTAGAAAAGCTTTCTTTACTTTTACCCATTTGATCTAAGTGTAAAATCTCATCTTCTTGCAGTTCGATTATGAAATTTATATTATCCTTACTAATAGACAAAACAATGTATCTGGTTCCCACTTTAACTAACTGTAAAAATTTATTCTGGGCAATTCTATAGGTTTCAATTACATGAAAGTTACTGCTTTTCATTTGATTTAATTTTACTCCGCCAACAATTTTAGTTGTCAAATAAGTAGCCCCAAGAATAAATAAAAACAGTATAAATACTCCTACCAATTGCCATCCGCTAGACAATTCTGACGTTTTTGTTTCTAATATAATCATTTTAACCAACCGCTTTTTTTACTGCTTCAAGAACCCTATCTGCTTGAAAGGGTTTTACTATAAAGTCTTTTGCTCCTGATTGGATAGATTCAATAACCATAGCCTGTTGACCCATTGCAGAGCACATAACTATTTTAGCATTAGGGTTTATTTTTTTAATTTCTTTAACAGCTTGAATCCCATCTACTTCTGGCATTGTAATATCCATTATAACTAAATCCGGAGACAATTCCTTGTATTTTTCAATAGCTTTAGCGCCATTTTCAGCTTCCCCTAACACTTGAAAACCATTCTTAACCAAAATGTCTTTTACCATCATTCTCATAAAAGCAGCATCATCAACTATCAATATTCCATTAGCCATTTAATTTCCTCCTCAATCAATATTAGATATTTTTTTTGTATGAATTAATTATATCTGTAATTCTAATGCCAAAGTTGTCATCTATTACAACAACTTCCCCTTTAGCAATAAACTTTCCGTTTGCATATACATCAAGAGGTTCTCCTACAAGCTTGTCCAATTCTATAATAGTTCCTGGACCATACTCTAGTATTTCACCGATCTTTTTAGTTGTTCTTCCTAATTCTGATGTTATTTCTACAGGAATCTCACCAACTAAATCAATAGTTCCATTATAGCTAACAGCAGGTTCTTTGTCAAAATCCTCAAAGTTTGGTTTTTTAATTGTTACAGTCTCATTATCCTTAATTATTTCTGCCTTTTCATGTTTAGGTTCTTCAATTGATTTATTTAAAGGTTTAGAATGCTCACTGTGTTTCATACTATTAATACCACCTGTATTATTGATACTAGATTTATAATCTATTTGGGGTTCTTCTACGTTAATTTTATTGTCAATTGTATTTTCCCTTCCAAGCAATTTATTAACTGTTTCTTTGCCAAAGTCTACCGGAATAATTTGCATTACTTCGCTATCAACAAATTCACCAATCACCATTCTAAATGCCACTTTAACAATAAGTTTATCACCTTTAAGTATATCAAACTTACTTCTGCCTTCATTAAAAGTAATATTGTATGATCTAGGGGGCTCAATATCGATTTTAATGGAAAACATTTCAGATAGTGATGTACAAGCAGAACCCATCATTTGATTCATGGCTTCACTTACAGCACTTAAATCCAATTCTGTTAATTCCCTATTCATATCTACTGTTTCCTTACCCATCATTATATCAGTAATTATCTTTACATCGTTAGCCTTTAATATTAAAATATTTGCACCTTCAAGTCCAGACTTATATTTAACGTCAATTGCAACAAAAGGAACATCGTATTCATTTGCCAATTCGTCCACTGTTGTAACCTCTACCCTTGGGGTGGTAATGACAACCTTCTGATTCAGCAAAGTTGATAAAGTAGTTGCAGCAGTTC
>CALDJN010000306.1 GCA_937901695.1 uncultured Anaerocolumna sp. | reverse complement strand
GGTGGAGGTCACGGGTTCGATTCCCGTTGGCAGCTTTTAAAAGAAATATAGTAGATTCAATTGGTACAGCGGTTTAAGACAAAGTTAAGGCACTCTGAAATGGGTGCCTTTTTCATGCTATGGTAACTGTTTGGGGATTGTTTGCGCAAAAAAAGAACGCATTATATTACAAGATGCGCTCTAATGAGATTAGTTTTGAAAGCAATATCGTTATTAAATACCAAAAGAGATGTCTGGCATATAGCGAATGTTACTTGTGTCCAAAAATTCTCTTACATCTTCGTTAAATAGTGAAATTATATTGGGCTTAGATAAATATTTTATGATTGATTCGGTGATTTTTGATTATTAATTAGAAAAATAAACATAGCGGATTTAATGAAATATATTGAAATCAGTGGGTTATACGAATTGATTTATTTAAAATACTTGATTTTACCATATATTAACGTTATTATAAAGATAATAATGATAGGGATGATGATATGCATATTGAGGATAATGATATAAGCAGTAAGAGTCAGATGGTAACGTTAGCTTTATGCATTTTTCTTGGCAAATTGGGTGCATACAGATTTTTTGTTTAAAAGGAGTGTAATTGATGACTAGAAAATCGCTGGAATCATTAGAACTAAATGTTATTTACAAGAGTATTATTAAAGAGACGGTCACTAATGCATTAAATTTAAATCTGAATTATTTAACTAAAATTATCTTATTTGGAAGTTGTGCTAGGAATGAAATAAAACTTGGCAGTGATATAGACTTAATGTATATAACTAATAAGAAGTTAAATGATGTAAAAGAAAGAACACTTTTGTATGGGACAGACCCATTAGATAAAATAGATGTAGATATAGTTATTTATACAGAAGAAGAGCTAGCTAGAAAAGAAAATAAATTTACTGATTTTATTCACAGAGATGGGATAATAATTTGGGAAAGTGGTGAATGTAATGAATAGTTACTTAGAACTTGGATTAAGTGATTTAAGGTTTAGTCTGCATGGGTATGAAGAAAACGAGTATAATCAAGTATGTTCTCTTGGCGTACAAGCTGTAGAAAAATTTCTAAAAGCTATACTAGAGGTTAAAGCTATTGGCATTGATTCTACTATATTAAAAACACATAATCTTAAAAAGTTAATCAAAGAAGTTAATGATTGTGTATCCAACTTTAAAAACGACACAAGTAAAATTTTTCAGATAAGTTCATATTATTTTGATGTAAGATACCCTGGTGAGAACTTTTATGAACCTTCATATGAAGATGCATTGGTAGTAACCTATGAAGCTTATGACATTTATCAAAGAACTTGCAAGATTTTAGGTGTTGAGGAAGTTGATTTGAAAATACACGAGAAGGTTAATAGTAAAAATAAAATACAGTCATCTGATAATTAGGGGGCAAGATGTAATTTTATTAAAACCA
The DNA here is from genome assembly GCA_937901695.1 of uncultured Anaerocolumna sp. Classification (GTDB taxonomy): domain Bacteria; phylum Bacillota; class Clostridia; order Lachnospirales; family Lachnospiraceae; genus Anaerocolumna. Next base: position 10,667 of record CALDJN010000306.1, on the reverse strand, counting down.
AGGAAATAGTCAATATACAAAATATAAGGGCACCTTGCTTTAAAGAAAGAATGAAACAATTATCAATGGAAAAATATATAAACTCAACTGAAACTATCTAATATAAAGCACCCTCCGGGGTGCTTTTATATTACCCCAATATACAACTAAATGTATAATAGTGGAAAATATTCAGTGGTACCAAAACATTTTTCATCTCTAATTGACATTTTATTTATCCCGTTGTATAATAAGATAAAGCAAATGAGAGTTATTATCAATTATAAATTAATGGGAAGGTGATAAGTATGACCCTTAGTCAAGGCAATGTTGGCCAGTTTTATATTGTAAAAAATTTAAAGCTAGAAAAGGCCACTAAGCAAAGATTGGAAGCATTAGGGTTAATTAATGGAACAAAAGTAGAATTGCTCAATCAGAATCATAATGGAGCAATTGTATTTAAAGTACGAGGTACCCGCTTAGCTATTGGGAAAAAGATAGCAGATGCGATATTTATTGAGGAGGCGATTGCTTAAATGGGAGAAGAACTTCATGTTGGATTTGTAGGCAATCCGAACTGCGGTAAAACAACACTTTTTAATGCATATACGGGTGCTAAGCTAAAAGTAGCTAACTGGCCTGGTGTAACAGTTGAGAAAAAAGAAGGTGCCATGAGATTCCATAATGAACGATTTAAGTTAGTGGATTTACCTGGTATCTATAGCCTGACCTCCTATACATTAGAAGAAAAGCTATCAAGACAATATATATTAGAGGATGATGTAGACGTTATCATTAATGTTGCAGATGCCTCTAGTTTAGAAAGAAACCTTTATCTAACCTTGCAATTAATTGAATTGGGAAAACCAGTAATTTTAGCTTTAAACATGATGGATATAGTTGAAGAAAGAGGAATGGAGATAGACCTTCACAGGCTTCCGGAAATGCTTGGAATCCCGGTTATTCCAGTATCCGCCAGAAAGAAAACAGGGTTAGACATTCTTATGCATGCGGTATCCCATCATAAAGATAAGCCAAATGATAATAATTTAGAACATCATCATATGGATAATCAGAAAAAGCCAAGTGAACATGTTCATGAACATCACAAGGAATACGTTGTTGTATATAGTGATGAGATTGAAGATAAAATTGATTCCATATCAGAAGTGTTATTATATACTTACCCAGATATAAAGAACGTTAGGTGGCTTGCCATCAAGCTATTGGAGCAGGACGAAGAAATTGTGAATCGTTATCCGATAGATTTAACTGGGATAGTGGACCGTAGTTATGAGACAGATATTATCAATGAAAAATATGATTTTATTGAAGAAATCATCGATGAAGTTCTGGTAAATAAAAGTAAGAAAGAAGCTTCTACTGATAAGGTAGATCGTATCCTTACTCATGAATTCTGGGGAATGCCAGTCTTTTTTGCAATAATTGGTCTGGTATTCTTTTTAACCTTTTCTATAGGTAATATATTTTCAGTGTATTTTGAAGGAATTATTTCCGCCTTTTCAAAAGTTACATTAAACTTTTTAGTATCCATACATGCAGGTCCAGTATTAACCTCCCTGATTGTGGATGGTATCATTGCTGGTGTTGGTGGAATTTTAACCTTCTTGCCCAACATCGCAATTTTATTCCTGGCACTGGCAATTTTGGAAGACAGCGGTTACATGTCAAGAGTAGCTTATGTAATGAATGGTTTAATGGGTAAAATCGGATTATCCGGAAGAGCGTTTATACCCATGTTACTGGGATTTGGCTGTACCGTTCCTGCTGTTATGGCTTCTAGAACCCTTGAAAACATGAAAGATAGGCGTAAAGCCATATTTATAACACCATTTATGTCCTGCAGTGCCAAAATTCCAATATATGTACTGCTTTCTGGCATGTTCTTTAAAAAATATGCAGCCCTGGTGGCGTTATCCATGTATGTCATCGGTCTGTTAATAGGAATCTTAGCAGCATTTATTATGAACAAGATTGACAAACAGGAAGACAGCCAAGTAAGTACATTACTGATAGAATTGCCGGAATATAAGGCTCCGAATGTAAGATCTATATTGATTTACGTTTGGGATAAAATTAAAGATTATCTGACCAAGGCAGGTACAACCATATTTCTGGCTTCTGTTATCATATGGTTTATTCTGAACTTTGGACCAAAAGGTATGGTAACCGATATGTCACAAAGTTTTGGCGCAATGGTTGGCCGTTTTCTGGCACCTGCACTGGTACCGGCAGGTTTAGGCTTGTGGCAGATTGGGGTAGCTTTAATCTCAGGACTGGCTGCCAAAGAAGTAGTAGTATCCAGCTTCGGAATTCTCTTTGGAATTGCAAATATTAATACTGCGGCAGGAATGACTCAGTTAAGTGGTATGCTGCAGCCATTAGGCTTTGGACCATTGAATGCATTTTCACTTATGCTATTCTGCTTATTATACACTCCATGTGCAGCAGCCGTTGGTGTTATTGCAAGAGAATTAAAGTCTGTGAAATTAACCTTATTCACGGTATTCTTCCAATTGGCAATTGCATGGATAGTAGCAACTGTTGTTTATCAAGTAGGAAGCCTTATCTTTTAAGAAATATTGATTATTTTTTGGTAGGAAGCCTTATCTTTTAAGAAATATTAATTATTTTTTGATAGAAGACATTTCTTTTAAGAAATATTAACTTATTTTTTGATAGAAAACATTTTAATGGATTAATATAAAATGCTACTTGTAATGTTGGCTTTCGACTTTCATTAAGAACTTTATAAACAAATTAACAGGTTTTTCAGCTCAGAAAGGAGAATGATTATGGCATATGTAATTGGAACAGCTATTGCAATATATGTTATTTATCTTATTTATAAAAAAGTAAAGGATGCAAAGGCAGGTAAATTCTGTAGTGGTGGTTGCAGCGGTTGTCCATCTAGGGGAAAATGCCATTAGGAATATGGTATTATGGAAAATCATAATGTATAATCTATGAATTTGCCATATGTAAATCATTAGAAAAGTGGACACATTTACCATTATTTAAATTTAATGACCCTTCAAAAAGATTATCACGATACTTGTCACCTGAGTACATTTACTATTGTTTAAATCTAATTCATAAAAATTCATTTATTATTCCAAAAATATTGCATAGTCAAGAGATTCTTCCGGTGTTTCATATGCGAATACCGGAAGAATCTCATTTTCGTAGTATAAATTTATAAATAATATATAAAATTTATAAATAATAAAAAATATTACGGAAAATTGAAAAATAAAAAAGGAAATCACCAACTTTAGTAGAATATTAATAATATAAGTAAGAATAGTTAAAAACATAGCACAGATACTAATACATGTTGATTGATTTAAACATTAACTTCAAAAGGGGAGTGAAAGAAGTGAAAGAGGATTATAATCAAGACAAATTAATTAGCAAGATGAACATTAGGCAGAAGTTGGAACAAAGAGAACATGAAATCCTAAGTCCTTATGCTTCGTTTAGTGATAGTTCTGAAGGCAGAGATGTTTATGAAGAACCGTGTGATATTCGCCCAATTTATCAAAGAGACCGAGACAGAATTCTACATTCTAAATCTTTCCGAAGATTAAAACATAAAACCCAGGTATTCCTTGCACCGGAAGGGGATCATTATCGGACCAGGCTGACCCATACTCTGGAAGTATCACAAACAGCCAGAACCATAGCAAAAGCTTTGCGTTTAAATGAAGATTTAACGGAAGCCATTGCTCTGGGACATGATTTAGGCCATACACCATTTGGACATGCAGGAGAGCGGGTGTTAAACCGTGTTTGTCCTGAGGGGTTTGAACATCATATTCAAAGCATACGAATCGTGGAAAAGTTAGAGAATCACGGTCGTGGCTTAAACCTTACCAAAGAAGTACGGGATGGCATCTTGAATCATCAAACCATAGGAAAACCTAAGACTTTGGAAGGAAAGATTGTCCGCCTGGCTGATAAAATTGCCTACATTAATCACGATATAGACGATGCTATCCGAGGACACATCATACAGGAAGAAGATATTCCAAGTGAATTTACCGATATATTAGGACACAGCTCAAGAGAGCGGCTCAATACTATTATACATGATATTATCATTAACAGCGAAGGCACCGGTGACATAATTATGTCAGAAAAGATTCAACAGGCAATGTTTAAAATGCGTAAATATATGTTTAAGAGCGTATACACCAATCCAGTAGCGAAAGGAGAAGAAGCCAAAGCAGAATCCATGGTGGCATGGCTCTTTGAATATTATGTAAAGAATCTGGAGCTAATGCCGGAAGAATTTTTGGAAATGATTGAGGAAAAAGGTGAAACGGTTACCAGAGTGGTATGTGATTACATTGCAGGAATGACGGATCGGTTTGCAGTTGCAAAATTTAAAGAACTAAATATACCAAGATCCTGGAGTATATACTAAATGCATTTGGCAATGACATAATGGTAATGGTATAATTGCTTATATGTCATTCGCTTATATGTCATCCGCCTATATATCACCCGCCCATATATCACCCGCCCATATATCACCCGCCCATATGTCATCCGCCCATATGTCATTCTGAGCACAGCGAAGAATCTCCGAAACCTTATATTATCTAGATTCTTCCCCCAAATTCATCCTCAATGAATTTAGGCTCGGAATGTCATCAGATTCTTCCCCCAAATTCATCCCCAATGAATTTGGACTCAGAATGACACCTGATTGTAAGTATAACCATATATAAATAGATAGGAGAATTACATGTTTTATCCCGAAGACTTAGTGGAAGAAATAAGAATACGAAATGATATAGTAGATGTGATAGGCTCCTATGTAAAACTACAAAAAAAAGGCAGCAACCATATGGGACTTTGCCCCTTCCACAACGAAAAAACGCCTTCCTTTAGCGTAAGCAGCTCAAAGCAAATGTATCACTGTTTTGGATGCGGTGTAGGTGGAAATGTATTTACTTTCATAATGGAGTATGAAAACTATACATTTGTGGAAACTTTAAAATTATTAGCATCCCGAGTGGGGATAAATCTCCCGGAAGCGGAATACAGTGAAGAAGCCAAGCGGCAAGCTAGTTTAAAAAACAGATTATTAGAGATAAATAAAGAAGCAGCAAAATATTATTACTACCAGCTGCGGCAAAAAAGTGGACAAGCTGCTCTTAATTATCTTTTGAATCGAAACCTTTCTAAAGATACAATAAAACAGTTTGGACTTGGGTATTCTAATAAAACTGGAGACGATGTATATCAATATCTAAAACATTTGGGATACGAGGATGAAATTCTAAAGGAATCTGGATTAATTACCATTGATAAAAGCAAAGTATATGATAAGTTTTGGAACCGAGTCATGTTCCCAATTATGGATGTGAATAATAGAGTTATCGGTTTTGGTGGACGAGTTATGGGAGATGGCCTGCCAAAATATCTAAACTCACCAGAAACTAAGTTATTTGATAAAAGCCGTAACTTGTATGGACTGAATTTTGCCAGGGTATCCAGAAAACCCAATATACTAATATGTGAAGGTTATATGGATGTTATTGCGCTGCATCAGGCAGGATTTAAAAATGCAGTTGCATCCCTTGGAACAGCATTTACAGGGTTACAGGCAAACCTTTTAAAAAGATACACCAGTGAAGTGCTCCTAACTTATGATAGTGATGAGGCAGGTACGAAAGCAACTCTTAGAGCTATTCCAATCTTAAAAGAAGCGGGTCTGTCTGTTAAAATCATCAATATGAAACCGTACAAAGATCCGGATGAGTTTATGAAAGCATTAGGTGCGGAAGAATACCAAAAACGAATGGACAATGCGCAGAATGCCTTTCTTTTTGAAATTGACTTGCTGGAACGGGAATACGACCTGAATGATCCTGAGCAGAAGACCAAATTCTTTAATGAGATTGCCAAAAAGCTTCTTAACTTTACCGAAGAAATAGAAAGAAACATTTATATAGAAACCATTGCAAAGAAATATTACATCGATTTTGATAATCTAAGAAAGTTAGTAAACCGATATGGAGCCCAGATTGTAGTTGGGCAAAATGATATAAAACCAGTGAGTGGCTCTGCTAAGAAGCAAAAACGGGAAGACGGAATGAAACAATCCCAGAAAATACTTCTTACCTGGTTAATAGAGGATACTAGTTTATTTGATAAATTAAAAGGAATCATCGCACCAGATGATTTTACCGAAGAACTCTATGAACAAGTTGCACAAATGTTATTTGCCCAATATTCTACAGAACATAAAGTAACTCCTGCAAAAATCATCAATCAGTTTGAAAGTAAAGAAGAGCAGAATGAAGTTGCGTCTTTACTCTCTACTGAGATTCCGGAAGACTTAGGAGAGGCAGAAAGGAAGAAGGCACTAGAAGAGACCATAGTACGAATAAAAAAGAACAGCTTAGATATGAAAAGTAAGAAAGCTATTGAAAATAATGATATCATTGGCCTTCAAAATATCATAAGGGAACAAGCAAACTTACAGAAATTGCATATTTCTTTCTAGGATGGTTAAAATACTAAAAAGATTAAGCAGAGACAATTTAGGAGGATAGATAATTATGGATGAAGATATGGTAAAGCTTTCAGAAAAGTTAAAAGAATTACTAGCGTATGCAAGGAAAAAGAAAAATGTTCTGGAATACCAAGAAATTAATGACTTTTTTATAGATTTTGAAATGGACAGTAACCTAATTGAGAAAATCTATGAATATTTGGAAGCAAATAACGTAGATGTTCTTAGACTTGCCAATGAGGAAGAAGAAGATATAGTTTTAGAACCTGAAGAAGAGGAAATAGAAGAAATTGATTATTCTTTACCGGAGGGCATCAGCATTGAAGACCCAGTAAGAATGTATCTGAAAGAAATTGGTAAAGTGCCTCTGCTTAGTATTGATGAAGAAGTAGAACTTGCAAAGAGAATGGCAGCTGGCGACCAGGATGCCAAGAAGAGACTGGCAGAAGCTAACCTTCGTTTAGTTGTCAGCATAGCGAAACGTTACGTAGGTCGTGGTATGCAATTTTTAGATTTAATTCAAGAAGGAAATCTAGGATTAATTAAAGCGGTTGAAAAATTTGACTACGAAAAAGGATTTAAATTTAGTACCTATGCAACCTGGTGGATTAGACAAGCTATAACGAGAGCCATTGCAGACCAGGCAAGAACAATTCGTATCCCGGTTCACATGGTAGAAACCATCAATAAATTAATCCGTGTACAAAGACAACTGGTACAAGAATTAGGCAGGGAACCTTTACCGGAAGAAGTTGCTAAAGAAATGAATATGCCGGTGGAACGTGTTCGAGAAATTCAAAAGATTTCTCAAGAACCAGTATCCTTGGAAACACCAATTGGTGAGGAAGAAGACAGCCATCTTGGAGACTTTATTCAGGATGATAATATGCCGGTACCGGCAGATGCTGCTGCATTTACCTTACTAAAAGAACAATTAATTGACGTACTTGGAACACTTACCGATAGGGAGCAAAAAGTATTAAGACTACGCTTCGGTCTAGACGATGGACGTTCCCGTACTTTGGAGGAAGTAGGTAAAGAATTCAACGTAACAAGAGAAAGAATCCGTCAAATAGAAGCAAAGGCATTACGCAAATTAAGGCATCCTAGTCGCAGCCGCAAACTAAAGGACTATTTGGAATAAAAAAATATCATTCAGAGTGCCAGTAAGTGTCATTCCGACCCCAAAAGAAATGTCATTCTAAAGCCCGGCAGAAATGTCATTGTACAAACAGAAATGTCATTCTGAGCCTGAAAGGCGAAGAATCTCATCCCTTTAGAAAAAGTATGCAACAGAATCTAAATTAGTATCAAGGCAGGTAAATATGCAATTATCAAAAAGGTTACAAGCAGTTGCGGACTCTGTTACAAAAGGTAACAGGGTAGCAGATGTAGGATGCGACCATGCCTACATATCCATATATCTAATCCAACACAACATAGCCCCACATGTAATCGCAATGGACATAAATAAAGGTCCATTAAAAAGAGGCAGAGAAAACATAGAACGCCTAGGATTTAGCAGCCAGATTGAGACAAGACTATCCGATGGGCTTCATCAATTAAATCCAGGCGAAGCCGATACCATCCTCATTGCAGGAATGGGAGGCGCATTAACAGTTCAGATATTGGAGGAAGGCTTAACTTCTGTGAAAAAATGCAAAGAACTAGTCCTACAGCCTCAATCCGAATTGTTTTTAGTACGTAAATTTATAGAACAAATTGAATTTGAAATCATCGCAGAACAAATGCTAATTGATGATGGAAAGTATTACACCATAATAAAAGCAATTCCTAAGGTATTACCTAAGCTGCCTGACACCGGACTCACTGAATTTATTAAGGTGCCTGACACCAATAGCGACAAGGTGCCTGACACCGAACTTTATTACCGATACGGAAAACTTCTCCTTCAACAAAGAAATCCTATCGCAAAGGAATATTTATTAAAGGAGAAAAACCTTCGCCTTCAGGTTATAAAAGAACTAGAGCAAAACCTTACTGAAAATGCTATAATAAGATTAAAAGAAGTACAAGAAGAGTTAGGGTATATAGAAGAGGGATTGAAATATTATAAATAAAAGGTATTATTAAATACTTGATTGGATACCAAAGTCAGGGGCAGCCTCTACTTTGTTACATTGTAAACAGGGATAGAGATTCTTCGCCTGCGGCTCAGAATGACATGCTTTCATGGGAATGACACGCTTTCGTAGCGATGATACGCTTTCATAGGAGTGACATTGCCAGATTGGTGGGGGTAGGGAACTTTTAAAATTAAGGAGGAGAAAATGGAAGCTACAGTAAAGGTAGAAATTAACGGTCAGATAAAAGAATATCCTCAAGGAGTTACCTTGTTAGAGATTAGTAAAGAGTATCAAAAAGATTATGATGCAGACATCATACTTGCATCTGTAGGTAATAATTTGCGTGAACTGCCAAAAACAGTGGAACAAGACTGTAAAGTAACCTTCCTGACTACAAAAGATGATGCAGGTCACAAAACTTATGTAAGAGGAATCACTTTGGTAATGTTAAAAGCACTTTATAACGTAGTTGGTGCAGGTAAAATAATACGGGCGTCGGTAGAGTATTCCCTTGGAAATGGATTATATTGCCCAATTGAAATGACAATCCCAATGACAGAAGAACTTTGTAACAAAATAAAAGAGAGAATGCAAGCCATTGTACAAGAAGACTACCCAATCTTAAAGAAGTCCATTGGAACCAATGAAGCCATAGAATTATTTAACCGGTACAAAATGTATGATAAAGAAAAATTATTTCAATACAGAAGGGTTTCTAAAACCAACATATATAATCTGGAAGGATTTGAGGATTATTATTATGGATATATGCCATCCAGTACAGGAATGCTAAAATACTTTGATTTATTCCCTTATGATGATGGTGTTATTCTACTTCTTCCAAGAAAGAACAATCCGAAAGTAATAGAGCCTTTCAAGCCGTTGGATAAACTCTTCCATACCTTAAAAGAATCCAACCAATGGGCTAAAATGATGGAAGTGGATACGGTAGGTGCATTAAATGATATAATTGTAGCAGGAAAAATTAATGAGTTGATATTGATTCAGGAAGCCCTCCAAGAAATGAAAGTTGGTGAAATTGCTCAGCAGATAAAGGAGGCAGGGGACAAGAAATTTGTTATGATTGCTGGACCATCATCATCAGGAAAAACTACATTTTCTCATAGATTATCCATCCAGCTAAAAACCCATGGATTAATACCGCACCCAATAGCAGTAGATGATTATTTTGTAGAACGAGAGCTTACACCTTTAGACGAAGAAGGAAATTATGACTTTGAATCTTTAAATGCCATTGACCTTGAACAGTTTAATAACGATATGACCAATTTATTAGAAGGAAAAACCGTAGAACTGCCAAGCTTTAATTTTAAAACCGGACACAGAGAATATAAAGGTAATTATAAAACCCTGGGACCAAATGATATTCTTGTCATTGAAGGAATACATGGATTAAACGACAAATTATCCTACAGCCTTCCAAGAGAAAGTAAATTCAAGATTTATATCAGCGCTTTAACTTCTCTAAACATAGATGAACATAACAGAATACCAACTACAGACTTAAGATTAATTCGAAGAATGGTTCGTGACGCCCGAACAAGAGGTGCTTCCGGACAAAGAACCATTAATATGTGGCCTTCAGTAAGACGTGGCGAAGAAGAAAATATCTTCCCATTTCAGGAAGATGTAGATGTTATGTTTAATTCTGCGCTAATTTATGAATTAGCAATATTAAAACAATATGCAGAACCAATCTTATTTGGAATTGATAGAAAGTGCGAAGAATTCAAAGAGGCAAAGAGACTGTTAAAATTCCTGGATTATTTCTTAGGCGTAAGCAGTGAGGTTGTACCACGGAATTCTATATTGACGGAATTCGTGGGTGGCAGTTGTTTTAAAGTTTGACCTTTATTGTAAAAATTATTCTATTTACATAATCTCTGAATTATGTTAGAATAACAAAGCTGAGTAGCACAGATGATCGCGCCTATAAGTACCGAAAGGTCATAGGTGAGGAAAGTCCGAGCTTCACAGGGCAGGGTGCCGGATAACGTCCGGTGGAGGCGACTCCAAGGCTAGTGCAACAG
>CALDJN010000305.1 GCA_937901695.1 uncultured Anaerocolumna sp. | reverse complement strand
AAATAGAAGAGGAGGAAGACTTATGGGAGAAATCAGATACATTATATCAGATGCCTCAAAACAATTAGATGTAGAGCAACATACGTTAAGATATTGGGAAGAGGAGCTGGAAATACATATACCAAGGAATGAGATGGGACACAGGTACTATCGACAGGAGGACATAGACATTTTAAAAGCTGTAAAGGTATTAAAGGAGAAAGGATATCAGTTACGGGCGATTAAAATGCTTCTTCCGGAAATAATGAAGCTAAGAAATCTAGATACCAATGAAGTTGAAAAAGTACAGCAAGAATGGGACAAAAAGTACATGGAGGGTATCAGCGAAGGTCTTAACTTAACCTCACTTACTATTCAAGATGCAGGTAAAGAAAATGATGAAACTATGATGGCAAGGTCCTTAGAAAAGCTGGAGCAATTTAAGGTTATTATGAGCAACATGATGACGGAAGTACTTAGGGATAACAATGAAGCATTGTCAGAAACCGTTAGCGACGCAGTTACCAATAATGTGATTAAAGAAATGGATTATTTACTAAGGATAAAGGAAGAACGAGAAGAAGAACGATTTAAACAATTTGACAAAACCTTAAGGGATATTCAATATGGACGAGCTGAGTATGCAGCTGCCAGAGGTAAAAAAAGGAAGAAAAAAAGTCTATTTAAATTTTAAAGTAAGTTTTACAAATATGTTTATATCAGCACCTTAAAAGAAATAATAGTAGTTTAAGAATTTATTCTATTTATGACATTGGAAAACTTAAGAAAGATATTTGAAAAAATGAGAAAAAATATATTAGAATAAGCAAGAAAAAATATATTAGAATAAGCAAGAAAAAATATATTAGAATAAGCAAGAGAAAATATATTAGAATAAGCAAGAGAAAATATATTAGAATAAGCAAGAGAAAATATATTAGAAAAAGTAAGAAAAAATATTTGAAAAAATAAGAAAAAACATATTAGTAAAAAACAAGAGAAAATATATGTAAAGTACATGAGAAAATTAATGAAAAAGTATATGAAATAATATGAGAGTGTAAATATTTCTGCGTTTTTCCCTATAATTTCATACAATATTCTGAATAGGTCACAATGCCGAGAAACATTTATTTATAAGGATTTGTGGGTTCTGCCCACACCCGGCCTCTGGAATAGGTTAAAAAGCGAGGACAAAAAAATTAATTACACCACCAATAATATACCAATCATATTATATATAAAGTAAAGAGGAGCTACGATATAATAAGCCGAATCTCTAGATTGCATTGTAAAACAATAATCTGGTATGTACACTTATTATAAAGCAGCCCCTGCTTTTTGAATATATTAAGCTTCGATAGCACCTGTAGGACATGTTGCTTCGCATGTTCCACAATCTATGCAAGCATCTGGATCAATTTCGTAATGGTTTGCACCTTCAGAGATTGCTCCTACTGGGCATTCGCCAGCGCAAGCTCCACAGCTAATACATTCTTCACCAATTTTATATGCCATGATTAAAATCCTCCTCTATTTTTATTCCGTACTTATTTTAATACATTAAGCCCAATAATACAAGTAAAAGATAATATTTTATAAAAACTTAATTATCCTATATGAATTCTTATTGACTGGCACTAGAACATAGCTTATAATGAAGTAGCAATTTAGCAAATTATTTATAGTTTTCATATAAAAATTAGGAGGTAATCGATATGGCACAAGTAACGAAAGACATGACAATCGGTGAAATTATTATGGTAGATCAAGGAATCATCCCTATTTTATTAGGTTCCGGAATGCACTGTATAGGATGCCCATCTTCTCAAGGAGAAACTTTAGAGGAAGCAGCTATGGTTCATGGAATGGATGGAGATGCTTTATTAGCAGCTATCAATGAATATCTTGCTGCAAAGAACTAATTATATGTGTGATACGGGTTATGAGATTACAGTCATACTTTTGACTGTTATAATCTTATAACCCTATTTTACTATAGGCAAAATTCAGCAACAGGGCGAAGAATCTCATTTTAGATTGGGGATTCTTCGCCCTGTTGGGGTTTTGTATGAAATAGCATAAACCTTGTTTCACTTAATAAACTACATCTTTGATAATACTTGAACTGCATTATTCTTTACTATTGTTTCAAAGTGTTCCTCATAATAATATGGACTAGCGTAAGTAAATCGTTCTTGTTTTCCATATTCTAATATGATATTACAAATCCTATTAAATTCTTCCGGCGAATGTTCCGATCTGCTTAAAACAAGATAATACATGGAGGTAGAGGGGTTTTTATATAAGGTATTGGTACCTGTATAAAAGCTGCCAATGACACCTGATAATCGAATAACTTCATTCAGTGTGCGGAAAGTAAATATCTTTAATAAGTTTGGCTGATAGGAAATGCTTTCAGCCGAAGTAACTTTTGAATCCCTTTCTTCTTTATTAAAAGATAGTGCATCAGCTAGAGGTATAAAATCTTCTTTGTTATCGTCTATAGAATCTTCCATATAATCATCTGATTGACCATAAGAATTAATTATTTCATCAGCATAAGACTCATCATCCTCGTCTTCATCATATACCTCCATATCTTCTGAATCAGGAGAAAACTTTGAAAACCTAGTATCTAATTCATCTGGATCTTCCACTTTGGTTATGACTAAAACTAAGCATTCCGGTGAAACTGGAATAGCTTCAATCATCAAAGGAATATCCTCTGCTTCAAAACCAAATTCATAATTTGCTTGTTGCATCATATCTCGAAACAAGGCCTTTGCTTTTTCACTACCATAAGCTAGTTCACTAATTCGTAATTCTCTGTCAATTAAATCATCTCTACTTAAAGTACAACGAATCTGAGTATCGCTAATTTTTTCTATCTTCATAGAATCACATCCTTTTCTATGTGCTGGCCTAAAAATTTTACAATAAGGTGATTCAACATATATATAAGCTATAACTCGATATTCTATGTTGTGTAAACAAAGTATAATTTAAATATTTACTAAAGTCAATATGATTATTTGTGAAAGATTTATTAATAATTTACGTTATTCTTTTTAAATTGACACAATATTTTTATCAAAAAAATTAACAAAGAGGGATAGAAAAGTTTGGTAAAAACACCGTATAAAAAAAGGTTGAGAAAAAAATGTAAATTGGATATAATATTTATATGATTTACTTGATTTAACATTTTCTTTTGCAGTTTGGTCTTATCTAAGGAAAGGAGAGAATGACAGACCAGATATGGTTTCATAAATACCAAATCATAAAAGTATTGGGGCATGGAGGAACAGCAGATGTTTTTCTAAGCTTACATACTAAACTCAACACCCTAAGAGCCATTAAGCGTATTCGTAAGAATCATATTTTATATTCTCAATTGCTTAATGAAGCTCATATTCTAAAAAATCTTTGCCACTCATGTATTCCAATTATCTTTGATTTTGAGGAAGACGGCGAATATTCTTATATTATTGAGGAATACATAGAAGGTCAACCTTTAAAAGTGCTAAAAAGTCAGTTTGAGCACATTTCAGAAGAAGTAATCATCCAATTTGCGATTCAACTTTGCGATTTAATGCAATATCTTTATTCTATCCACAATCCCATTCTGTATTTAGACTTAAAACCAGATAATATTATTATTTCTAATAACCAGGTTAAGCTAATTGATTTTGGAGCTGCCAGTTTAAAAAATGAAATAGGTAAACGCAAGTATTCACTGGGTACAAAAGGCTTTGCAGCTCCGGAACTATATAGTGGGCATACACCGGATGAACGAACGGATGTATATGGAATAGGAACTTTAATGTATTTTATGGTAACAGGAAAAAGTTATGATGTTACCGAACAAAAGTGGAGTATTAAGGATATGCTAAGGAATTGTTCTGCTCCTTTACAAAGAATTATGAAACAGTGTCTTCAGTATTATCCTATGTTTCGTTACTCTAATGTATCCGTATTAAAGCAGAAATTATTAGATTTGCATCAAAAAAATGCAAAAGCAAAGGATCAATCAAGAAAGTCTAGTATTATAGCAATCGCAGGCACACAAGAGCGGATTGGAACAACCCATCTTGGAATTATAATCACCACCTACTATTCCAAAAAGTCCATGAAAGCACTTTACATGGAGAAAAATGATTCTAACCACATTTCCACTATATTAAACAGATATAAGCAGAGCAAAATGAAAGACGGAGTTTATCTCCTGCATAATTGCTATATGTTGCCAAACTTCCACATTGACCTGCCATATCAATTAGAGGCATATCCGGTTAAGGTATTTGACTATGGGAAATTAAATCAGGATAATTATGAGGATTTCCTAAATGCTGATATTAAATTACTAGTCTGTGGTGGAAAGGAGTGGGAATTAGAAGAAACAGAGAAGGCATTAAAGCTAGTATACGAAAAGGAAGATATAAAATATTTGCTTAATTTTGTAGACGGAAGCATGTTTCGTGAAATACTAAAATATATGGGAAAGCTGCCTTGCTACAGGATACCATATGAACCGGATCCCTTTAGGTGGCAGAGTACTAAAAACCTAAATCAATTCTTAAATCAGTTATTTGACTAGGCTTACTTAAAAGGTAAGGGTAAAAAATCTAAGCTTACTATATATATATTTTAACCTGGAGGAACCGTATGAGGAAATCGCCTATCCTGCTAAAAAGAATATCCAGAAAAGGAAATCAACCTGGAAAATTAGTAATAGGAGTAATAGGAACCCACCATGGATCAGGGGTTACCCATCTTAGTATCCTGCTTGCCAATTATCTAAGTGAATGGCTGGGGAAGAATATTGCTTATATCGAGTGCTATCCGCAAAAAGATATACAGTATATGCAGTATATCTATGAAGGAAAGTCTATGCGTGGGGAAGAAAGCACAGGAGAAAAGAATTTCTTTACAATTCACCGGGTTACCTATTATAAAAGTGTAAGACCTGTAGATTTAGCTGAGATTATAGGAGATTCTTATGATTGCGTAGTATTAGATTTGGGAATGGATTTTATTAAGAATAAGCATGAATTCTTCCGTTGTGACAGAAAACTTGTAGTTAGCAGCTTAGCGCCTTGGAAACAACGAGAGCTGGAAAGATTTATAGAGCTAACTTGTCATATGAATCAAAGTGATGAGTGGCTGTATATGATTCCATTTGGTCAGAGTAAGGAAATGAAACAAGTTGGAAAGGAATTTCAAAGGCAGTTTTTTGGAGTCCCCTATGAACCGAATCCATTTTCTTTGTCTGCCGAAACCATTCATTTATTTCAGAAATTAATATAATAGAGCTGCAGTTTTAACTGGTAATATACATATAAAGAATGGTTTAGCATATCACAATCTGACCTTCTTATTCCAAATAAGTAACTTTATGAATATTATCATGCACCTCTCGGTAAGATATATATGTATATTGCCAATTTATTGCTGTTATTCGAATTATAGGATTAAAGAAATAATGAATTAAAACTATCAGAGGCTGTTGAGTTTTGCAACAGTCATATGATAGAATTCCCATAGAATATTTTGTAATAGTAGCATATAAAAATATTGTATTAGGCTATACAATACGTATCCTCAATACTAATGTTAGTCTTTTATTAAGTTTTCAATGTATTTTTATGTTAATTAGTATTAAATAAAGTTTGAATTCATTTAGATTATAAGACAAGTTCTATGGGGATTAGATATATTTTTACCAAGTTAACTTAAAAAATTAGGGCTGGCAATTTTATTTTAAAGGAGAATAAATTGCACATGCCCTTTTTCCTTTGTAATTAATATGTAGTATTTATTACAAAAAAGTCGATTTAAGTAATGACGATAAGGACAATAGATGCTATAATAAAGAGAAGATGTAAGAGAGTATAAATTAGGAGGACAACCATGGAGAGAAAGACAAAGCAAGCAATTATCGGAACCAGTATTGCTTTATTAATAATATTTATTGTAATTATTGCATCTATTTTTAAAACTTTGACACCTAGTAAAGAGGTTATGTCATTGGATGAATATTATAAAGTAAAGGATAATGAAGTATTGATTATACTGCAGGATCAGGTTTATGAAAAAAAGGGACTTCTTGCAGATGGTCAGATATATATAGATTATGATACAGTAATCAATACCTTTAATAAAAGGTTTCATTGGGATGGCAATGAAAATATATTAAGTTATACTACTCCAACGGAGATAATAAAAGCTGAGGTTGGAAGTAAAGAATACTTCGTCAATAAAAGCAAAAAGGAAATGGACAAGCCAATTGTGAAAACAGAAGGGAAACAAGTTTATGTGTCCATTGATTTTATTAAGCAATATTCTGATTTGAACTATGAGTTTTTTGAAGAACCTAACCGTGTAGTTATTAATTATAAAACAGGTGATTATTTATATACAACAGTGAAAAAACCAACTCAATTAAGAGTAGAACCAAGTATTAAAAGTGAGATATTAAAACAATTAGAACAAGATGCCAAACTTTTATATGTAGATACCAGCGAGGTGGTAAAAAAAGGATTTAGCAAGGTTATGACAGAAGATGGTGTCATTGGTTATGTAAAAAATAAGAATCTAAGGGAATCTAATTATGAAAAAATAGAAAGTAAATATGTTGCTCCTGAATATAGCCATATTACCAAAGAAGGCACTATTAATTTAGTATGGCATCAGGTTACCAATAGGGATGCAAACAGTGGACTTTTGACTTTGCTTGACAAAACCAAGAGTGTAACCACAGTTTCTCCTACCTGGTTTAAGGTAATAAATAATGAAGGCTCCATAAGTTCACTAGCTAGTGAAACTTACGTGGAACGTGCTCATTCCAGGGGGATTGAAGTATGGGCGTTAGTTGATGATTTTAACCCAGAAGTAAATATGCTTGAGGTACTGTCTTATACTTCAAGGCGGGAAAAGCTAATTAACGAGCTAATTGCAGAAACAATCAAATACAATATAGATGGTATCAATATTGACTTTGAAAGAATTACTGCAGAGGCAGGAAAATACTTCATTCAATTTATTCGAGAGTTATCTGTAAAATGCAGAAATAATGGTATCGTTTTATCCATTGACAATTATGTACCTGCTAATTATTCTGCTTATTATGATAGAGAAGAACAAGGTATTGTTGCAGACTATGTCATTATAATGGCTTATGATGAACATCATGGAAATTCAGAAGTAAGTGGCTCTGTTTCCACAATAGGCTTTGTAGAGCGGGCTATTAATCGGACTTTGGAAATGGTTCCAAAAGAAAGAATTATTATGGGAGTTCCATTTTATACAAGACTTTGGAAGGAAGTTCAGGATAATGGGACAGTTAAGGTAAGCTCAGAAGCATTAGGAATGTCCTCCGGAATAGAAATTCTTAAAAATAATAATGTGGAACCGGTATGGAATAAAGAGGCTGGACAGTATTATGGTGAATACCAAAAAGATGATGCTACTTATAAAATCTGGCTGGAGGAAGACGAATCCATTGAAGCAAAACTAAAATTAATTGATAAAGCAGATTTAGCCGGAATAGCATGCTGGAAGCTGGGTCTGGAAAAAGAATCTGTTTGGAATGTGATTCAAAAATATATAAATTAAAACAAGAATCATAGGGCTTTCATTCCTTTCATAGAATATAATGATGATAGGAAATGAGATTAGTATATGGAGCGAAAGAAAATACAGATAAAAAAGTATTTTAACGTTTTATTTTTAATTATGATTGCTTTATCCATCTATATGCTGGCAGAACCTTCTATAGGTGTAATGCAGGATACTCCAACAAAGTTAAAGGAAAGCAATATAAAAAAATTAACCGTAGTTGTAGATCCTGGTCATGGCGGATTTGATCCTGGAAAAGTTGGATTAAATAATTCTCTGGAAAAGGATATTAATTTAAGTATTGCTCTAAAATTAAAAACCATATTAGAACAAAATGATATTAATGTTATCATGACAAGAGAAGACGACAGAGGACTTTATTCAGAAAGTGATTCCAGTAAGAAAACTGGAGATTTAAGAAAAAGGGTGGAAATTATTAATAGCAATGATGCTGTGGTTACTGTTAGTATCCATCAAAACAGCTTTATCCAGGAAAGTATAAAAGGAGCTCAAGTATTCTATTACGCCGGTTCAGAAGAAGGCAAAAAATTCGCAGAAATCATGCAAGAACAATTAAAGAAAACTTTAAAAGACGGTAATAAACGAGTTGCTAAAGCAAATAATAATTACTATTTATTAAAGAAATCCAGTTGCCCTATCATTATTGTAGAATGTGGATTCCTATCTAATTACGCGGAGACAGCCCTGTTACTTGATGAAGCTTATCAGGAAAAACTAGCCTGGTCCATTCATCTTGGAATATTTAGTTATATAAATCGTAATCATAATTAATTATGGAAAATAAATAAATATAGTGCTATAATGTTTTTGATTTGTATGGCTTGATATACCAAGAATGGAGTAACAATGGAAACGAAAATAATAAAAATAGATAAAAATAATTTTAAAGAAGAGGAACTAAAGGAAGCAGCAGATATTCTTAAAAAAGGAGGATTAGTTGCTTTTCCAACAGAAACCGTATATGGATTAGGTGCTGACGGATTAAATCCGGAGGCTTCCAAGAAAATATACGAAGCCAAAGGAAGACCTTCTGATAATCCGTTGATTCTTCATATTGCTAATATAGCTGCATTAGAAGAATTAACGGTGGAATGCCCTGAAATGGGATTAAAATTGGCAGAAGCTTTTTGGCCGGGACCTTTGACCATGATATTTAAAAAAAGCAAAGCTGTTCCATATAAGACGACTGGTGGATTAGAGACAGTGGCTATTCGTATGCCATCCCATCCCATAGCTTATGAGTTAATCCGTAAGTCGGGAGTCTATATAGCAGCTCCTAGTGCTAACATATCCGGAAGGCCAAGTCCAACTATGGCAGAACATGTTATAGAGGATATGAATGGAAGAATTGAGATGATTATTGATGGTGGTATGGTAGATATAGGATTGGAATCTACCATTGTGGATGTGACAGGTGATGTACCAACCATTCTTCGACCTGGTTACATTACAGCCTCTATGTTAGAAGCAGTAGTTGGCACTGTGAATTTTGATAAGGTGGTACTTGCTAAGAAAGCTGATGCCAATATTGTACCTAAAGCACCAGGAATGAAATATAAGCACTATGCACCAAAGGGTGATTTAACCATACTGGAAGGTTCCATGGAGGCGGTTATTCAAGGAATTAATGAGTGTGCAGCTGAAAAATTATCAAAAGGCTTTAAGGTCGGTATTATTGCTACAGACGAAACCTTTTCACGTTATCCCCAAGGATTGGTAAAAAGTATAGGGACCAGAAAAGATGAAGATACCATCGCTCATGGATTATTTCAGATTCTAAGAGAATTTGATACAGAAGGTACTGAATATATCTATACCGAAAGTTTTGAAAGCAAACAACTGGGACAAGCAATTATGAATAGACTATTAAAAGCAGCAGGATATCATATAATTAAGGTTCATGATACTGGTTTACTATAAGAGCAATAGGGTTTGACCAAAAGGTAAAACAATGTCATTCTGAGCCTGAAAGGCGAAGAATCACTATAAGAGAAATAGAGTTTGACCGAAAGACCTTTGCAAATGTAACTTTAGTAGCTTGAACCAAGAAAGGAATGGGGCGCTAAAGCACCAGAATCGAGGTTAGCATGATTAAATACGAAAAAGTCATATTTGTATGTACGGGTAATACTTGTAGAAGCCCTATGGCAGCCACCATATATCGCAGTCTTGAAACCAATAGTGACATTAAGGCTATATCCAGAGGATTAGTGGTATTATTCTCCGAACCATCCAATCCTAAAGCTGAAATAGTATTAAAAAGTCATAACTTAGAATTAGCAGGGCATATATCCAAGCCATTAAAGCAATCAGATATAGATGAAAATACCTTAATATTAACCATGACAGAAAAACAAAAAATAAGTGTAATAGAAACATTTGAATATACGGATAATGTATATACGATTAAAGAATTTGTAGGAGAAACTGGTGATGTAACTGACCCTTATGGCGGTACATTATTAGACTATGAAGAGTGCTATGTAGAGCTGGCACGTTTAGTAAAAAAAACAGTTTATAAACTTAACGAGGAGGAACAAGTGTGAAAAGAATTTCTAAAGCGTCAAAAGACGCCGCCTAAGAAACTCTAATACTTCTCAAATGGAAGACTATGTCTTCCATTCGGAAGAACTCCACCATGAGAATCCATTGGAATTCTCATGGCGAACTTCTTCATCC
>CALDJN010000304.1 GCA_937901695.1 uncultured Anaerocolumna sp. | reverse complement strand
TGGGCGAAGGTATAGCCCCGCTCCTCCGTGAGCCGCGCGGCCTCCGCCGCCGCGCGCTCCAAGGGCAGCGAGCGCACCGGCCCGCGCGCGGTGGGAATAATGCAGTAGGAGCAGAATTGATTACAACCATCTTGAATCTTAATATAAGCACGAACCTTCTCTGTAACTGATTCAATCATAAGGGGCTCATATTTTGCTTCTTTGCTTAAATCAATAACTACTTCATCTTCTATATTATTGCCCTGATTATAATCATTTAAAATATCTATAATTTCATTTTTCTTGTTGTTTCCAATAACAATGTCAATGGAGTCGTCCTGTTCTAACACATCTTTCGCTGCCTGAACATAACATCCAACTGCAATAACCGTTGCAGCTTCATTCATTTTTCTTGCTCTGTGGAGCATTTGTCTGGACTTACGATCAGCAATATTAGTAACCGTACAGGTATTAACCACGTAAACATCTGCTTTTGAATCAAAATCAACAACTTCATAATCAGCATCTTCAAATAACTTCTGCATAGCTTCTGTTTCGTAAGAATTCACCTTACATCCCAAAGTTAAAAAAGCTACTGTTTTTCCAATTTTATCAAAATTATTATTCATAAGAACTCCCATCTTTGTGCTTTAGCACGCATAAAAATCAGGATGTTGAAAAATTGCTTTTTACAACTTAATCCTAAAAGGTATTATTTCACATGTATTATATTGGTAGTTACTATATATTGATATAATATACCAGGAATTTTTTATCTACTTTGTATATTGACTTTTTATGGTCAAATATGTAGTATATAACTTATAAAGGCTATAAAATCAATCCTAAAAAACCTAAAGGAGGATCACTATGAAGACAGTAAAAATTTCGCTAAACTCAATTGATAAAGTTAAATCCTTTGTAAACGAAGTTACAAAATTTGATACAGATTTTGATTTGGTATCTGGTAGATACGTAATCGATGCAAAATCTATTATGGGTATCTTCAGTTTGGATTTATCAAAACCAATTGATTTAAATATTCACAACGAAGAAGACGTTAATGAAATCTTAGACAAACTAAGTCCATATATCGTTGAATAATGTATATTAACTAGTTAATTATGGAGGATACTTGAGTATCCTCTTTTTTTGTCATTCTGAGCGTAAATTCAGCATAGCTGAATTTTAAGCGAAGAATCCCATCTAGGTTGAGATTCTTCGCCTTCGGCTCAGAATGACAATTTTTTTGTCTACAGCGATACTCTCATGGTATCTAATGCCATTTTAGTCTACAACTATAATCTCCCTAGTATCTAATGCAGTCTTAACCATGTCGTCTATACTGTCTTCTAGTGATTTTTCAGAATGATGGATTACCTTCAAGCTTGGTTTCGTTACGGGATGTTTTGCAACGAATATAGTACAACAATCTTCGAATGGAAGAATAGAAGTTTCATAAGTATTGATTTTCTCAGCGATATTAACTATATCCTGTTTATCAAATGCAATCAAAGGACGATAAACCGGCAAATGACATACTTCGTTTGTAGCAGCTAAACTATGAAGTGTCTGGCTTGCAACCTGACCAATACTTTCACCTGTAATTAATCCAAGGCAGCCAGTTTCTTCTGCAATTTGTTCAGCTATTTTCATCATGTATCTTCTCATAATAATGGTTAACTCTTCATGAGGGCATTTTTCATAAATATTTAGCTGAATTTCTGTAAAATTAACTATATGAAGTTTAATCGGACCCGTATATTTTGAAACTAATCTTGCCAAATCCACTACCTTTTGTTTTGCCCTTTCGCTGGTATATGGAGGCGCGTGAAAATAAACTGCATCTATAGTAACACCTCTTTTGGAAATCATATAGCCTGCAACTGGACTGTCGATTCCACCAGATAAAAGAAGCAAGGCTTTTCCGTTAGTTCCAACCGGCATACCACCTGGACCTGGTATCACTTCCGAATATACATAAGATTTATTTCTAACCTCCACCATAATACGCACAGAAGGATTATGAACGTCTACTTTCATTTCTGGGAAACGTTTTAATAAATATGCTCCCATTTCTATACATATTTCTGGAGAAGTCATAGGATAATTTTTATCACCACGTTTTGCTTCCATCTTGAAGGTAAAGTTTTTATCTTCATATCTTGCATCAACATAGTCACCTACTGCCTTTGTTAAAGGTTTCCATTCTATAGTATCTATAATTACTACTGGACAGATTTGTGCAATACCAAATACTCTTTGTAAAGCTTCTACGGTTTCTTCATAATCATAACCATCCGGACATTCAATATAGACTCTACCCTGTTCTTTTGTTACTACAAAGTCACCAAGATTTTTTAGGGCATTCTTAATCTGGTCTCTTAGGGCATTTTCAAATAAATATCTATTCTTACCTTTAATTCCGATTTCCGCATATTTTATTAAAAATGCTTTGTACATACTTTCCTCTTTTCCTGTAATATTGATTTTTATATTACTTAATATATTGTTTAATTTCTATTGTTTGAGTATAAAAAGTCAAAATATAGTTTATTGAATGAATAGTACTATATATACTATTATAATTTAAATAGTATAAAACTTTTTACACTCAAATCCTCTAAATTATAGTTTACGTTAATATTTTATTAATGTCTTCTAAATTTTCTTAAGACAGGTACTAATTCTTTCAATATATTTACGGCATACTGGATTTCTTCCATATTAGTATTTACAGAAAAACTAAATCTTAATGTAGAATCTAATAAATCCTCTCTTACGCCAATTGCCTTTAATGTACCGCTAAGAGCCGGATGATTGGAGGAACATGCGGAACCGGAAGATACATAGACACCCTTTTCTTCCAGAGCATGTAAAAGGACCTCGCTTTTTACTCCTTCAAAGCTAACGCTTACAATATGTGGAGCAGAATCTTCTAATCTATCTCCTACTCCATTGATAGTTGTTCCCTCTATTTGGCTAACTTTTTCTATAAAAGATTTCTTTATATAATACAGGTTTTTGATTTTTTCATCATGATTTTCATAAATTTCTTTCACTGCCTGTCCAAGTCCTGCAATGGCTGGAACATTTTCCGTGCCGGAACGCATTCCTTTTTGCTGTCCACCACCAAATAAAATTGGTTTTATCTTTACTTTATCTTTTACATATAGGAATCCGATTCCTTTTGGCCCGTGAATCTTGTGGCCACTTACGGATAACAAATCAATTCCTTCCCTTTTGGGATATATATTATATTTGCCAAATGCTTGTATAGCATCTACATGAAAAATAACATTTGGATTTTTTGTTTTTATTGCCTTTGATATTTCATGAATCTTTTGTACGGAACCAATTTCATTATTAACGTACATGATGGAAACCAGTATGGTATCTTCTCCAATAGCATTTAGAAGTTCCTCTAGTATAACATTTCCATACTGATTCACTGGTACATAAGTTACCTGAAAGCCATTCTCCTCAAGGAAAATAAGTGGATTATGGACGGAGGGATGCTCAATTCTTGTAGTTATGATGTGGTTACCCCTTCGCTTATTTGCTAAAGCTGTACCAATTAAAGCCATATTATTGGATTCTGTTCCCCCTGAGGTAAATATAATTTCTTTTGGTTCTACTTTCAATCTCTTTGAAATGATATCCTTAGCATCCCTTATATATCGTTCTGCTTCTACCCCTTTTAAATGCTTGGAGGAGGGATTACCATAATCTATACTTAATGTTTCTACCATAATATCTTTTACTGAATCAAATGCCCTGGTAGTTGCGGCATTATCCAAATATGCTTCCATGCTTTCCTCTTCTCTACTGCGAATAATAACTTTTTATTCAATCAACATATTGCTATTTCTATATCATTATTTTTTAAAATATATTACTTTATTAATTCATCTCTTTTAATATACATTACTTTATTAATCCATCTATTTTAATAT
>CALDJN010000303.1 GCA_937901695.1 uncultured Anaerocolumna sp. | reverse complement strand
CAATACAGATTAACACAATCCCCCCAACTAATTCCGCCTTTGACCTATACTTCGTACCAAAAATATTTCCAATCTTCACCCCAACCATAGATAAAATAAAAGTAACTGCGCCAATAAAGGAAACAGACTGAAGCACATCCACCTTAAGAAAAGCTAAAGTAATACCAACCGCCAAAGCATCAATACTTGTACTAATAGCTAAAATTATCATACTTTTAAAACCCAGATCACCACTTGGACAACCTTCATTACTCCTTGACTCCTTAATCATATTAATGCCGATAAAAGCTAATAAGAAAAAGGCAAACCAATGATCAATAGATGTAATGATTTCCCTAAACTGAACCCCTAAAAAATACCCGATTAAAGGCATAACAGCCTGAAATATTCCAAAATACAAACCTACCGTCAAAGCTTTTTTAAAAGTTACTTTTTGCATGGATAATCCTTTACAAATAGCTACAGCAAAAGCATCCATGGAAACAGCTATAGCAACCAGAAATAACTCTAATAAACTCATTTTAAAAACTCCTTTGTATATAATTTTTGTACAAAAAAAGACTTATCTGCAGTCTTTTCCCGCAGATAAGTCTCATTATATCAACAATTGAAGATTCAATTGAAGTTTATAAAGCCAGATGTAAAACATCAGTATGTTGACTTTATCACACAGATAATGTGCTAACTACTCCCTTACCTTTTGTCAGTATACTTGTTAATAGGAATTTTGTCAAGAAATTCTACATGTCATATTGATTATATATCAACAGTGGGTTAGTATTACAGTTCAGCCTATAGCATGTCATCTCCCTTTTACCAACCAGTTGTTTATTCTAAAAAGAAGTTCACAACATCCTGCCTATATGGTATAATATAGGAAACAACAGTAACCATTTAAATGTATAAGTAATATGCAGGCAATTTTCTTCCAATATTGTTTGCATGTATTGCCAGAAATTAAAGAATGGAGTGATTATATGAGTAAAGTTATAACAATTAGTAGACAGTATGGAAGCGGTGGAAGAGAAATAGGTAAAAAGCTTGCAGCTAGCCTAGGCATTCCTTTCTATGACAATGAACTAATTGCCAGGGCAGTAAAAGAAAGCGGTTTTGCAGCAGCAGCATTTGAAAATGCAGAAAAAAAGGCAACTAACAGCTTACTCTATTCAATCGCCATGGGATTAAATGCTTATGGAAGTCAGGAAATTGGTTTCACTCATCTTTCTTTAGATGATAGGATATATCTGGCTCAATCTGATGTAATACGTAAGGTTGCACAGGAAGGACCTTGTGTCATTGTAGGAAGATGTGCTGATTATGTACTGAAAGATATGCCTAATGTAGTAAATGTATTTATTTGGGCTGATATGGAATTTAGAAAAAAGAGATCTATAGAACTGGACCATCTGCCAGTAGATAAAGCAGAAGAAGAGATACGCAGAATTGACAAAAGAAGAGCCAATTATTATAATTATCATGCTAATGAAAAATGGGGAAAGGCAGAAAATTATCATATATCCCTACGCAGCGACTATATAGGAATTGATAATTGTGTGGAAAGTATCAAGTATTATATTGAGCATAAGATTTAATTACAAAAAGAAGTAACCACTTTCCGGAATAAGGTTTAGAAGTTAAAAAACTAGGTAATTATGATATGAAAGAGTCATTTCATAATTACCTAGAATATTATATGGAGATAAATAATAGATGAAGTTGAATAAGAAATTGAATAAAAAATATACCCTAATATCCATTTACGTAATTGTAACAGCTATAATTATTTATATCTTAAGTTTAATAGCTAAAAATGCGCCAATTATCTTTCAATATATTATGGATAGGCTATCTTGGCTGGCAAGAGTAACAAAGCCAATAGTTATTGCATTTGTATTTGCATATATATTTGATCCGGTAATTGAATTTTTTGAAAGGACTTATGAAAAGATTAAAATTGGAAGAAAGGGTAAGGAAAGGCACCTAAAGTCTCCCAGAACCTTAGCTGTATTAACTACAATTGTAATTATTGTATTTGTATTATCCGGAATTATATCATTATTAGTATTTAGTGTTACTGACCAAATTCGTTTAGCTAATTTTGATGATCTTATTATACTAGCTAATTCCTATGCGAAGAGCATTAATGATTTTTATAGTTCGGTTAGTGAAAAATTAAGTGGTTTAGATATTCAATCAGCACAAATATCTGAATATGTAAAACTAGTTTCCACAAATTTATTAAATGGCTTAAAATCCATGGCAACTTCTTTTGTATCGTATATTAGCAATATATCATCCTACTTAACCACATTTATATTCTCGATTATTATCGGTATATATTTTATGATTGATGGAGTTATGATAAAGAAATTTATTCATAAAGTCGGAAAAGCCTTACTAAGCGAAAAAGTAAACAAAAGAATAAGCCAATTTATACAAGATGCAGATCAAGTATTTAGCGGTTATATCAGAGGTCAATTAACGGATGCTGCAGTTATGATGATATTAATCAGCTTAACTTTATCCGTAGTAGGTGTGAAATTCGGTATTATAATAGGTATATTAGCCGGAATTGGCAATTTGATACCTTATCTTGGACCTTTCGTTGCCTATATTG
Source organism: uncultured Anaerocolumna sp. (assembly GCA_937901695.1). Taxonomy (GTDB): domain Bacteria; phylum Bacillota; class Clostridia; order Lachnospirales; family Lachnospiraceae; genus Anaerocolumna. The sequence continues at coordinate 2,170 of CALDJN010000303.1, read as the reverse complement.
GCACTGGAATCGTATGTCTAATTAATGGGCAATACAGAGAACTGTTAATTGCAGTGATTGCCCTATTTATTATACAAACCATAGATGGTAATATTATAGCTCCCAAATTACTTAGCCAAAGTATAGAGATTCATCCTGTATTAGTAATCATATCCTTAATATTTGGTAACGCAATTGGCGGATTACTTGGTATGTTATTAGCAGTACCCATAGGCGCTTTAATTAAAGTATTATTTGTACGATATATAAATTATAGACTGGAAAAGAAAGAACTGGATTCGGAGCAGGAAATAGAACCGAAGGAGTAAAATATATAATCATAAGAAATAAAGGGAATAAGCCAAAGCATATATTATAGTATTATAATAAAAATGTGACATGAAATACCATGAATTCAGAAATTCTTAAGAAATTATATAGTCTTTATTTAAGATTTTTAGGGTAGGATTATTTTGTAATTAAGGAATTATTTAGGAGGTGGAGCTAGAGTGCAAAACCAGATTGAAACTGTAATCCAGATTAAGAATGTAAAGAAGATATACAGAATGGGAACGGAAAAAATATTTGCAGTAGATGATGTAAGTTTTGATATTTTAAAAGGCGAATTCTGTTGCTTGCTTGGAACATCCGGTTCAGGTAAATCGACATTACTAAATCTAATGGCCGGCATTGAGAAACTATCAGCCGGTCAGATTATTATAAAAGGCAAAAAAATTCATCGAATGAGTGAAAGCAGCTTGGCTAGATTTCGTCAGCGTTATTTAGGATTTGTTTTTCAATCCTATAATTTGCTTAATTCAATGACTGCCTTAGAGAATGTTGAGTTCCCACTGGTATTTAAAAAGGAAAAGGTTAAGAAAAGAAAAGCTATGGCAAGGGATATGCTCATAAAAGTTGGTTTGGGAAACCGTATGACTCATAAACCAAAGGAAATGAGTGGTGGTCAGCAGCAAAGAGTTGGTATCGCCAGAGCATTTGTTGCAAAACCGGAGATTGTATTTGCAGATGAACCTACCGGTAATCTGGATACAAAGACTGCTATGGAGGTTATGAAACTAATAAGAGGAATAGCCCAGGAAAACAATCAAACCATTGTAATGGTAACCCATGACAAACGTTTAGCAGAATTTGCAGATAAGATTATACATATATTAGACGGTAAGATTCAGGAAATTGAAATTAGACGGGATATTACTAAAACCACTTCGGATACAGATATATCTTCGGAAACAGAACAATTCAGTAAGATTGAAGAATCTAATATAGGCGCAGAATCTGATATAGATACAGAGTCTAATATTGGAAGAGAATTTAATATTGAAGCAGAATCTAATATAGATATAGAGTCTAATATTGGAACAGGGTCTAATATTGGAACAGAATCTGATATAGACACAGAATTTAATATAGATATAGAATCTGATATAGATGCTGAAACGGATATAAAGATTGATTTAGATGGTATCTTTGATGACGATGAAGATACGGGGAATTCTAAAAAAGCTCATATAGAAATACAATCGACAGATGATGCCATAAATCAGATGTCAGATATTGCATCTACAAAAGAATGAGGCTGTATATACAATACATAAAAATGAATAACTGAATCAGAATAGGCATAAGGAAAGAAGAGATATAAATAAAGTGAATAAAAAGGAAGAAGAGGGATTAAGAATGAAAAAAGCTAGAAAAGTATTTGCATTAGTATTAACATTTGCTTTTATTATTAGTGGCTTATCAGGAACTTCATTATCTGTTAAAGCTGCTGCATCTTTAATTTTTAGTGAAAAAGTAAGTGATATTAAAGGGGTTCCAGGTGAAACAGTTCATGTAAAACTGCCAGTTAGAACAACAGGTGATTATATATCAAACCCAAGGATTTCTGTAGATAAAACTGATGTACCTTTTCAGGCAGAAAATATTACATTAAGTGCAGATGGTTACTCAGCAAGCAATCCACCTGCCGGTATATCCGCTGCTACTACTTACATAGAATTTGATTTAAAGGTAAAAGAGACTGCAAAAATTGGTAACTATCCATTAAAGGTCTCCGTTAAATATATAAATTATGATGAAGAGTCCCAAGCTATGAAGGAACTTACAGTTCAGGTACCAAGTATAGATGTTGTCATTTCGGAAGAAAAGGAACCTGCACAGTTAACCGTTG
>CALDJN010000302.1 GCA_937901695.1 uncultured Anaerocolumna sp. | reverse complement strand
ACTATATATGCTATCCTTATAAAGTGAGCAGTTTTAAGGTTTATTTAAGTATTATTACAAACATGTCTGCTTACTTTTTAAAAATATCAAAGAAATAATAATTGTTTTAATGATAATTATTAAGAAGTAATAATTTTACTAGAGGTGAAAAAATATGATTAGAGAATTAAAAGAACAAGACAAAGAACAATTTATAACAATGGTAGATTCCTTCTATCATTCGGAAGCTGTCCTACATGCTATTCCTAAAGAATATATCCTTAATACATATAATGAAATTATATCGGGTTCCCCTTACGCTAAAGCATATATTTTTGAAGAACAAGGAGAAATTGCAGGTTATGGACAGATTAGTTTAACCTATTCCAATGAAGCAGGCGGTATGGTTGTATGGATTGAGGAACTATTTATACTTGAGAAGTTCAGAGGATTAGGACTTGGAAGCGCATTTTTGGACTTTATTAATAAGGAATACGCTTTAACAGCAAAAAGACTTAGACTTGAATTGTGTGAATCAAATAAAAGAGCAGAAAAATTATATCTAAGAAAAAAATTTACTCCACTGGATTACAAACAAATGCTTTATGAAGTTACCCTATAACAAACAGTGGTAAAGCAATATATATAATTAGATAATCTCATATGTACATAGAGGAAAACCCTCTGTGGTCGCAATCCCATAAACATATATAATTAGATTAATCTATATTATGTATCATCACCCAAATTCTTGGGTGATGTAACAGTAACCATTTTACCAGCAACATTCACTTTTGCGCTTTTCCTTTTTACATTCCATTTCGCGTCTGCATTCCGTCCTGCGTCCGCACTCCATTTCACGTCTGCGTTCCATTTCACGTCTGCGTTCCATTTCACGTTTGCATTCCATATCACGTCTGCCTTCCATATCACGTCTGCCTTCCATTTCACATTTGCACTCCATATCACGTCTGCCTTCCATTTCACGTTTGCATTCCATATCACGTCTGCGTTCCATATCACGTCTGCCTTCCATATCACGTCTGCGTTCCATTTCACGTTTACATTCCGTCCCTCGTCTACCTTCCATTTCGCGTTTGCATTCCATTCCGCGTCTGCGTTCCATTTCACGCCTGCCTTCCATTCCGCGCCTACATTCCATATCACGTCTGCCTTCCATATCACGCCTGCATTCCGTTCCACGTCTGTCACACTTTTCATCAAATTTGCAGCCTTGTAATCCGTGTCTGCCCCTCATTATAAATCTATCATCATTGTCACATCTATCAAATCTATCGCCCATAAGCCCTTCTCTGCCTTTCATATGATCGCAAGGGCAATGCTCACGATGCATTTCTGATTCACATCTACCCATTTAAATAGTTCAATCCTTTCTATTGAGATGTTACATAATATGACACAAAATTATATGTGTGAATCATTTTATTAAATATTCGAGGTTTTTTAAAATAAAATATGTCAATAAAATAGGTTTTAAGTTTTAAATAGGTAAAAATAATGAATACGGCACTTAAAAAGAAGTTTTAAATAGGTGGAAATAATAAATGAGGCACTTAAAAAGAAATTTTAAGTAAGGCTGGAAAGCCAATTTATATGACTTGTACACGACTTGCACATGATTTACATAGAAAGTAAAAATAGCCATTACATGACTTAGGTGGAATACTTCATCTGTGTTATGCAGTGGCTTTTTTGATTAAAAATTCAAAGTTTAGTTAAAAACTAAATTTTTATACAGTATACAATTTTATTTTCATTTCTTCTATTTCCTGTTTCCAGTCTTCAGGAATGGAAACGTCTGTAACTATGATATCAAAATCTTGTAAATCAGCAAAATAGGCAGGCTTTACTTTATCAAACTTACTAGAGTCTAAGATTAATATCTTTTGAACAGATGATTGTAGAATTGCTTTCTTGGTAGGAACTTCATAAGGATAAGCACAAGTAACACCAAGGTTACTGTGGACTCCTGCAGCAGATACAAAGGCTTTTGTAAATCGCATGCTGGTAATAAGGGAAATTCCTTCCGCACTTTCTACCATCTGAGTTTTTGGATGATATCTTCCTCCAGAAAAAAGAAGTGATAAGTTTTCTTTCATTGCTAAAGAATTAAATATATTTGAATTATAACACAAAATGGTTGCTTCTAAATTATCATCAATATTTTGGGCCAACATTTCTGTTGTAGATCCAGTGTCAATCACCACGATATCTTTTGGTTCAATTAACGAAGCGGCAAAGGCACCAATTTTTCTCTTTTCAGAATCTTGTGTTGTTTGGGCATTGGTTAATTCATATGCAGAGTCTAACTGTGTTTGCCTATTTACTGGATTATAAATTGCAGCACCATATACATTGTTGACTATATTATTTTTCTCTAATACTGCTAAGTCTCTTCGAATGGTCATCTCAGAAACATCAAGAAGACCAGCAAGTTCCTTTATAGATGCTCCATTTTTTGATCTTATTATTTCGATTAGCTGGTTTATTCGGTCTGTCTTTTTACCCATTTAAATTCTCCTTTATAATAGCATTGGGTCTTAAATGAAATTTTATACACTATGGTGCCAAGCACCTATTTTGGTGCCTGCACCCACTTATGGTGCCTACGCTCACTTAATTGTTACCATTATAACATTATATGGATAAGTATGCAAAGATTTTTTGAAAAATGTTTTTTATTCTACAAAATAAACAAAATGTAAGGGATTAAAGTGAAATAGAAACAACAAATGTTAAAAGTTGAACAAAATATTGTTGACCAAGGTAATAAATAGTGGTAAAATAAACCTACAAAGATATATTGTTTAAATTACATCATAATACACCTATAAGGTGCTTGTCTCTTGAAAGGAGTTATATATGAATAAATTAGATATGCTGCATTATGTTGATCATACATTGCTAAAAGCCTATGCAACATGGGAAGATATTAAGAAACTATGTGATGAAGCCATTCAATATCAAACCGCTTCAGTTTGTATTCCTTCTTGTTATATAAAAAGAATTCGCGAAACTTATGGTGATAAAATTAATATTTGCACAGTCATCGGTTTTCCATTAGGATACTGTCAGACTGAGGCGAAAGTTGCTGAATGCAAGCAGGCACTGGAGGATGGTGCTAATGAATTTGATATGGTAATTAATATCACTGATGTAAAGAATGGTGACTATGAGAAAGTACAAGATGAAATTGCTACATTAAAGAAAGTAGTTGGGGATAAGATATTAAAGGTTATCATTGAAACCTGCTACTTGACAGAAGAAGAAAAGATTAAGATGTGCAAGGTGGTAACCGATGCAGGAGCAGATTTTATTAAGACTTCTACTGGATTTGGAACAGCCGGAGCTACTATAGAAGATATTAAGCTGTTTAAAAAATACATTGGTCCTAATGTGAAAATTAAAGCAGCAGGCGGTGTAAGAACCGTAGAGGATTTTGAAAGTTTTGTAAACGAAGGCTGTGCAAGAATTGGAACCAGTTCTGCAATTAAATTAGTACTTGGAGAAGAAGCAAAAGGATATTAATTAGAGAAAAGGAGAAAAACTATGGGAATACCAACACCACATATATCTGCAAAATTAGGAGATTTTGCGAAAACAGTATTAATGCCAGGAGACCCTTTAAGAGCTAAATTTGTAGCAGAAACCTATTTGGAAAATCCAACCCTTGTTAACCCGGTTCGTGGAATTAATGGTTATACAGGAACATATAAAGGTAAAAAGGTATCTGTAATGGCAAGCGGTATGGGAATGCCTTCTATAGGTATATATTCATATGAACTATTTAATTACTATGATGTAGATAATATTATCCGCATTGGAACAGCCGGATCTATGCACCCGGATTTAAAAATAAGAGATGTGGCATTTGCAATGGGAGCCTGCACTAATTCTGATTATGGAAGCCAGTTTGAACTCCCGGGAACTTATGCACCTATATGTTCTTTCCCACTTTTGAAGAAAGCGGTGGAAGTTGCCGATGCAATGGGCAATGTGCATTATAAAGTAGGCAACTTCTTATCATCAGACACCTTCTATGATGATTCTATGGGAACAATGAAATGGTCTAAGATGGGTGTTTTATGTGTGGAAATGGAAGCGGCGGCACTATATATGAATGCTGCAAGAGCTGGCAAAAATGCTTTGGCTATCTGTACTATTTCTGATTCCATAGTGACAGGGGAAGCAACCACTGCAGAAGAAAGACAGACCAGTTTTAATAACATGATGATGATTGCTTTGGAAATAGCATAATTCTATTATAATAAACCTGCAAGTCCAAATTCATGAAATTTATGAAATATATGGTTTATTATCTTCTTTTATTATATAATTGAATTGTTAAGTTGTATTAAGTTAACTGTCAATGATAATTGCATAATTAGGGTGTGTGATTCACACAAAATAACTTTTCTATTTATGCATGTTCATAAATAATACTAACTTGATGTAAAGTAGCTTAGTATTGCAAATACCTGATACAAATTAATGAGAAAGGAGGATATATGACAGAACTGGAATTAATTAAAGAAGCATATTTAGCACAAGAATTTGCCTACACTCCTTATTCTAACTTTAGAGTTGGAGCAGCTTTATTAGGGAAAAATGGTAAGGTATATAGAGGCTGTAATATTGAGAATGCTGCTTATACACCTACTAATTGTGCAGAGCGTACAGCCTTTTTTAAGGCGATTTCAGAGGGGGTAAAAGATTTCTCAGCAATTGCAATTGTAGGAAATCTTGAAGGGGCCTCACCAGAAGAATATGAATACTGCGCACCATGCGGAGTATGCAGACAGGTCATGGCAGAGTTTTGTAATCCAAAGGAATTCCGGATTATATTAGCCAGATCAGAGGAGGATTATCAGGTATATACACTAGAGCAATTACTGCCACTTAGTTTTACAGAAAAAGATTTAAACAAATAATTGTATTGGGAGGAAATGAAATGAAATTATTAAAAAAATTAGTTACTGTAGCGTTAATTGCAACTATGATTTTTGTTCTTGGTGCATGTGGGAAAAAAGATGATAAGAAAGAAACAGCAGATACCACTAAATTAGGAGATAACACTGAAACAACAACGCCTGAAGCTACTCCAGAACCAACAAAAGAAGCGAAAGAAGAAAAACCAGCAGCTGATACTTATGAATTAGCTTTAATCACAGACGTTGGTACAATCGATGACAAATCCTTTAACCAAGGTGCTTGGGAAGGTGTTGAAGCTTATGCTAAAGACAACGGACTTACATATAAATATTACCAGCCAACTGGTAAATCTGATGATGAATATTTAGTAGCTATCGATATGGCAATAAAAGGTGGAGCAAAGGTTGTTGTTTGCCCAGGTTTCTTATTTGAAGTACCTATCCATACAGCTCAAACAAAATATCCAGATGTAAACTTCGTTATCTTAGATGGTGCACCACATGCTGGTGATTATGTTCCTGATATTGCTAAAAACACATATTCTATCTTATACGCAGAAGAACAAGCTGGCTTCTTAGCAGGTTATGCAATTGTTAAAGAAGGTTATACTAAATTAGGTTTCATGGGTGGTATGGCAGTTCCTGCAGTTGTTCGCTATGGCTATGGATTTGTTCAAGGTGCTGATTATGCAGCTAAAGAATTAGGTTTAGCTGATGATGCAGTTCAAGTTAAATATACTTACTTTGGTAACTTTGATCCTACTCCAGAAAACATGGCAAAAGCAGCTTCTTGGTATAATGAAGGAACAGAAGTAATCTTTGCTTGTGCTGGTGGAGCTGGTAACTCCGTTATGAAGGCTGCTGAAACAGCTGGAACAAAAGTTATTGGTGTTGACGTTGACCAGGCAAATGAATCTGATACAGTTATTACTTCTTCTATGAAGAACTTAAGTAAATCTGTTTACGATGCACTTACAGATTACTATAACAATGCATTCCCAGGTGGAACATCTGCTATTTTAAGTGCAACTGAAGAAGGTGTTCAACTTCCAATGGCTACATCTAGATTTGAGAAATTTACACAAGCTGACTATGATGCTATCTATAAAAAGATCGAAGCTGGTGAAATACCTCTAAAGAAAGATACGGATGTTAAAGAAGCAACAGAAATCGAAGCACCTAAAGTTGTTGTAGAATTAATTAAGTAGTTAAAAGTTTATCTTTAAAATTTAATTAGTAATATCAATCTATTAATCAATAGATAAGTTAAGTAAGGTTGCCTCAAAAGGTGTAAAAACCTTTTGCGGCATCCTTATTTAGCAATCAAAACTGGAAGTAATAAGTTAAATATAGAATAAGTCAAACAATTTGGATAGAAGATAAGATTGTCTTAACATGGAGCAAGCCTTGCCATTCAGAGGAAGTCTTGCCATTCAAAGCAAATCTTGTCATTCTGAGGGCAAATTCAGCTTGCTGAATTATGCTCGAAGAATCTCACTTTAATGGGATTCTTCGCCTGGGGCTCAGAATGACAGCTACTTTATAAAAGTAGAAACTTCAAAATATAATAAAATAGGAAAGATTCTGCTGTAACCTATATTAATAATAAATAGAAACCATAAAAAAGTTATAACAGTAAAAAATGCTTATAAGCAATATAGACATATTGGAAAGTTAGTATCTAATTAAAATCAAAAAGATAACAATATGTCAACATTAATAGTGGAAGCAAAATATTAACATGACAGTTGCAGTAGTTACTATAGATATGAAAATCAGTGATTTTTTGTATACTTTACTTATCTAATCATGCTTTTAAGCATGAATGATAAGTTTAAGATATAAATACGAATTAAGAGTTAGTATAAAGTATTGGGGTATTCCAAAGTAGTAAAACTCTAATTCAAACTTATATAAAGGAGGTATTATACCCAACATACTAAATATATATAATATGTTGTATCCACAGATTCAGATGAAACAATTTTCAGGAAAAAGGTGAATGACACATCAAGTGAGTTGGTGGAATTTAAAAATGGAATTGGCCAGCTTAGATTAGATATTTTATTATTGGCATAGTATTATGCTTGGGAGGACTACTATGGAAAATGTCATTGAAATGAATCATATTACAAAAGAGTTTGGTGATTTCAAAGCTCTTGATGATGTAACATTTAAAGTAAGGAAAGGTGAAGTCCATGCCCTATTAGGAGAAAATGGAGCAGGAAAATCAACTTTAATGAGTGTATTATTCGGCTTATACCAAGCTGAAAAAGGTGAAATTAAAATTAATGGGAATGTTGTAAAAATAAATAACCCTAACGATGCCAATGCGTTAAATATCGGTATGGTTCATCAGCATTTTAAATTAGTACATAACTTTACGGTATTAGAGAGTATCGTATTAGGTAGAGAAACCACTAAAAATGGTTTTTTGAAAATGGATGGTGCAAGAAAGAAAATAATGGATTTAAGTAACCGTTATAATCTTAAGATTGACCCAGATGCTTATATTGCAGATATTACTGTTGGTATGCAGCAAAGAGTAGAAATACTAAAAATGTTATACAGCGATAATAATATGCTAATATTCGACGAACCTACAGCAGTTTTAACTCCACAGGAAATCGAAGAATTAATGAAGATTATGAAACATTTAGTAAGTGAAGGAAAGTCTATTATTTTTATATCTCATAAATTAAATGAAATAAAAGAAGTTGCGGACCGCTGTTCTGTACTTAGAAAAGGAAAATACATAGGAACGGTTGACGTAGCAACAACTACAAAAGAAGAAATGTCAGAAATGATGGTAGGACGTAAAGTTAACTTCCATCTGGAGAAAAAAGAAATTGAACCAGGGGATACAGTATTAGAAGTAAAGAACCTTACTATGAAATCAAAACTTAGCAAGAAAGATGTAGTAAATAATGTTTCTTTCAAAGCAAGGAAGGGAGAAATACTATGTGTAGCAGGTATCGACGGTAATGGCCAGTCTGAATTAGTTTATGGAATTACCGGTTTAATGCCTATTCATAGTGGACAAATAATCCTAAATGGTGAAGATATTACAAAGAAATCCATACGTAAGCGAAGTATAGCAGGCATGTCACACGTTCCGGAAGATAGACACAAACACGGACTGATTCTTGACTATAATCTTCAGCAGAATGCCGTGCTTCAAACTTATTTTGAACCAAGATTCCAAAATCATGGATTCATAAAATTTGGTGCAGTTCGTAAATATGCCCAAAAATTAATAGGTCAATACGATATTCGCAGCGGACATGGAGAAGATTCTATTGTTCGCGATATGTCCGGAGGTAATCAACAGAAAGTAATTGTTGCCAGAGAACTAGATCGTAATCCGGAAATTGTTGTAGCAGTACAACCTACCAGAGGTCTTGATGTGGGTGCCACAGAATACATTCACAAACAATTAATAGCCCAAAGAGATGCAGGAAAAGCAGTTCTTTTAGTTTCCTTAGAGTTAGATGAGGTTATGGATGTAAGTGACCGTATTGTAGTTATGTACGAAGGAGAAATTGTTGCCGATTTGAATCCAAATGAAATTACGGTTCAAGAATTAGGTCTTTACATGGCAGGATCAAAAAGGAGTGTGAATAATGAAAAAGAAGCATAATTTATTACATAGCGAAGGGACTAGCAGTTTCTTTTCAGCGATTATGGCAATTGCAGTAGGACTTCTTTTTGGACTTGTCATTTTACTGATTAGTAATTATAAATATGCATTTCCCGCATTAATTACAATTATTAAAGGTGGATTTACAGATGGTACTACCGGAATGGGTCAAGTCCTTTATATGGCAACACCTATGATTCTGACAGGTCTTTCTGTAGGCTTTGCTTTTAAAACCGGTTTATTTAATATTGGTGCATCCGGACAGTTTACTTCAGGAGCATTTGTAGCAGTTTATATAGGTATTAAGTGGACTTTCTTACCACCAAGCATCCATTGGATTGTTGCGTTACTTGGAGCTATCCTTGCCGGTGCCTTATGGGGAATGGTACCAGGTATATTAAAAGCTTTGGCAAATGTAAATGAAGTCATAGCTTCCATAATGATGAATTACATCGGCATATATTTAGTAAATATGCTAATTGTTAAGACCATTTATGATCCTCTTAAAAATCAGACTCTGCCAATTGCTAAAAGTGCTGTAATCCCAAGAGGCGGACTTGATAAAATGTTTGGTGTCAACAATATGAATATTGGTATCTTTATTGCCATAGTGGTAGTTGTTATTATTTACATTATCTTGAATAAGACAACTTTCGGATATGAATTAAAAGCTTGTGGACTTAGCCCGGATGCCAGTAAATATGCAGGGATTAACGATAAGAGAAATATTATCTTATCCATGGTTATTGCTGGTGCTTTAGCAGGACTTGGCGGCGGACTTTTATATCTGTCCGGCTCTGGTAAATACATGCAGGTACTAGATATTCTGGCGCCAGAAGGATTTAATGGTATATCGGTTGCATTGCTTGGTATGTCTAATCCTATCGGTATTTTATTTGCAGGTTTATTCATTGCTCATATTAAAGTTGGCGGTTATAACATTCAGTTATTTAATTATTCAACAGAAATTATCGACATTATTATAGCAGTTATAATTTACTGTGGTGCCTTTGCATTAATGTTTAAAAATCTTATTTATAAACTTACAAGAAGAAATAAAATGGAGAAGGAGGAAGAACGCTAATGGATATTCTTTATTTTATAGTTCAACAAACAATGTTTTTTGCGATTCCTCTTCTAATTGTAGCACTAGGCGGAATGTTCTCAGAACGAAGCGGTGTAATTAATATTGCATTAGAAGGTATTATGGTTATGGGTGGGTTTACCAGTATCTTTTTCATTCATATTATGCAGGGTACCATAAGTGGACAATTACTACTAATCTTAGCAATTTTAGTAGCAGGTTTAACAGGTGGACTTTTCTCACTCTTTCATGCATTTGCCTCTATTAACTTAAAAGCAGATCAGACTATTAGTGGTACTGCACTGAATATGTTTGCTCCTGCATTTGCAATTTTTACAACAAGAATGATTCAAACAGTACAACAGATACAGTTTACCGATACATTCTTTATAAGTAAAGTACCTGTTTTAGGAGATATTCCGGTAATAGGACCTTTACTTTTCAGAAATTGTTATATTACGACCTATATCGGTATCGGTATTGCCATTGTAGCTGAGATTGTAATCAATCATACCAGATTTGGTTTACGATTACGTGCCTGTGGTGAACATCCACAAGCAGCTGATTCGGTAGGTGTTAATGTTTATAAAATCCGTTATGCCGGTGTCATTATCTCCGGTGTATTAGCTGGTATTGGCGGTTTGGTATTCGTAGTACCTACATCCACCAACTTTAATGCAACGGTTGCTGGATATGGTTTCTTAGCATTAGCAGTTTTAATATTTGGACAGTGGAGAACAAAAAGGATTATATTTGCAGCGTTCTTCTTTGGAATTATGAAAACATTTGCATCAGCATATTCAGGAATTCCATTCTTAAAGGGACTTCCAATATCCAATGAAGTATATAAAATGATTCCTTACATTGCTACACTTATTGTATTAACCATCTCCTCTAAATCGTCACAAGCACCTAGAGCAGAAGGCATACCCTATGATAAGGGCAGCAGATAAAGAATCTGTACTTATTATGTCATTCTGAGAAAATTCAACGAAGTTGAATTGGCGAAGAATCTCGTCACCTAGTTACATAGAGATTCTTCGCCAAGTCCAATTTTAATCTGCAAATTTACCTTTAGAAGGAGAGTAATCTTATGAGAATGTATGATATTATTATAAAAAAGAGAAACGGAGGCACCTTAACAGAGGAAGAAATCCGTTATATGATACATGATTATGTGCTAGGCAATATTCCTGATTACCAGATGTCTGCCATGTTAATGGCAATATATTTTCAAGGTATGACAGACATAGAGACTACAATATTAACGGATGCAATGGCTCATTCTGGAGATATGGTGGATTTATCAGGAATAGATGGAATAAAAGTGGACAAACACTCCACTGGTGGTGTTGGTGATAAAACTTCCTTAATTATTGCACCTATCGTAGCTGCATGTGGCGGAAAAGTTGCTAAGATGTCTGGAAGGGGCTTGGGGCATACTGGTGGTACAGTTGATAAAATGGAATCCATTCCTGGAATGCAAACTTCCATTCCAAGGGAAAAGTTCATCAATATTGTAAATAAAATTGGTTTATGTGTCATTGGTCAATCTGGTAATTTGGCACCGGCTGATAAGAAATTATATGCATTAAGAGATGTTACAGCAACAGTTGACAGCATTCCTTTAATTGCAGCCTCTATTATGAGTAAGAAGTTAGCTGCTGGAAATGACTGTATTCTATTAGATGTTAAGACCGGCAGTGGTGCATTTATGAAAACTTTAGATGGTTCTATTGAATTAGCGAAGAAAATGGTAGCAATCGGAGAACACGCAGGTAAGAAAACAGTGGCTTTAATCACCGATATGGATATTCCTTTAGGATTTGCAATAGGCAACTCATTAGAAATAATTGAAGTTGTGGAAACATTGCATAACAAAGGACCAAAAGATTTGACTGAAGTTTGCTTACATTTGGCATCTAATATGCTATTCTTATGTGAAAAAGGAACTTTAGAAGAATGCAGAAAGATGTCTGAAGAAGCAATTGCAAGCGGAGCTGCCTTCCAAAAATTAATCGAAATGGTAGAAGCCCAAGGCGGTGACAGTTCTGTTCTTAAAGATACCAATAAATTTGATAAAGCACCCTGTGAAAGAAAAGTAATAGCAAGCACAGATGGCTACATTACCCATATGAACACAGAACAATGCGGAATATCTTCCTTAGTTCTTGGTGCCGGCAGAGAGAAAAAAGAAGATTCTATTGATTATTCAGCTGGAATCATTCTAAATAAAAAAGTAGGAGATTATGTAAAGGCTGGTGAGTTATTAGCTACCCTTTATACTTCAAAACAAGAAACATTAGATGAGTCAGAAAGAATCTTATTAAATGCAATTAAGATTGATGAAAAACCGGTAAAGTTAGAACCATTGATTTTTGCACGAATTGAAAAAGACAAGGTTGAAAAGCTTGTTATATAGGAGATTGAAAAGCTTGTTATATAGAAGATTGAAAAACTTGTTATATAAATAGAAGGACTACTGCAAAATTATCATTCTGGCAGGCTATCATTCTGGTAAGCTGTCATTCTGGTAAGCTGTCATTCTGAGCGAAAATTCAGCAGCGCTGAATTTTCAGCGAAGAATCCCACTTCATTACGGGATTCTTCGAGCAAGCTCTCAGAATGACAGTTTATCATTTTATTATTTTATCATTTTATCAGCAGCCCTACTTCTTATAACTGTGCCTTTTGACCTTTCTGACCACGTTTCCTGTTTCTAACTTTCTTAGCGTTTAATTCTTTTCCTTCATAAATAAATACTTCATCTGATGTTTTTAAAACAGTGGTATATACAACATAATCTTTTTTCTCTAGAGCAATGGATTTAACTCCACGACCGGTTTTCTTCATTTCGCTAACTTCTTCCAATGAGAATCCTAATGAAAGGCCTTTCTCCGTTAAGATAATTACTTTTTTATCACCAGCTAATACATCACTGGCTGACAACATAATGATGTCTGCCACTTCATCAGCTTCATCTAGTTTTGTTGCAACTACCATGGAACGGTTGGTTTCAAATTCAACTCCGGATACCAATTTTATATAACCATATTTGGTTGAGAATACTAATTGTGATTCAAATAATTCCTCAAATGAGGTATACAGTATAATATTTTCTTTATCTACTTTACAAAGATTATGAATGAGAACACCCTTATCTTTAATCTTACATTTTGGAATTGCAGAGGCTTTCACCTGATGCATATTGCCTTCTGCTGTAAATATACAGAGTTTGTCGGTGTTTTTCATTAAAATAATATGATTGTATTCTTTTAAGGTTTCCTCAGCAACTCTTGAGAAACTTGCAGAATCCAGAGATTTGGTATAACCGAACTTATCGATTAAAACATAAATGTCTTCTACTTTTTCTTCCACTACATATTCTGCATTATCTTCATTTGCAAGTATGGTACGTCTTGGACGATTGAATTTCTTTTTATATTCTTTTAAACGATTCTTGATTACTTTATATAATTCATTTTTATCACCAAGAATGGTTTTATACTCCTCAATATTTTTTAGCAAAGCATCATTTTCCTCATGTAATTTTAAAATTTCCAAACCAATTAACTTACTTAATTGCATAGATAGAATGGCTTCTGCCTGGCGCTCGGTAAAATCAAGTGCGGAAGCCTGTTTTTCAGAGGTCTTTGATTTGAATTTTATGTCTGTTGTAATACCATTTGTTAAACATGCTTTTGCCTGTTTGATAGAGTTGCTTCCACGGAGAATTTCAATGATTAGGTCTATAATATCAGTTGCACGGATTAAACCATTTACAATTTCTGAGCGGTCTAGGGCTTTTGCTAAGAGATGCTGATATTCTTTAGTATAAAGTTCTTCCTGAAAATCAACGAATTCTTTTAGCATCATTTTCAAGTTAAATACAATAGGCTGTTGTTCTTTTACTGCTAAAAGGTTTACGCCATATGTATCTTCCATCTGAGACTTTTTGTAAAGACCATTTAATAGATTATCAACATCTCTGTCTTTCTTAACTTCTATAACAATACGGATACCTTCTTTAGAAGACTCATCTCTTACATCATATATTTCATCAAATACCTTATCCTTCATAAGATTAACCAGGTTTTCTACCAGCTTGGTCTTATTGCCGGCTACCGTATAAGGTATTTCAGTAATAATTATATTCTTACGGCCATTATCTCCATTTTCAATATCTACTTTTCCACGAACACGGAGTTTACCTTCTCCTGTTTCATAGATTTGTTCTATATCACTTTGATTGATAATGGTACCTCCGGTTGGAAAATCAGGTCCTGGAATGTACTTCATTAATTTCATGTTGGTTATGTCAGGATTATCAATATAAGCTATGGCACCATCGATTACTTCCCCAGGATTATGGGGAGGAATGTTAGTAGCCATACCTACTGCAATACCTGTTGTACCATTAATTAGAAGGTTTGGTATCATAGAGGGAAGAACGGAAGGTTCCTTCTCACTATCATCAAAGTTGGGAGTGAATTCAACTAACCCTTTATCTAAATTATCAAGCATTGTCATAGCGCCTTCGGATAATCTAGCTTCGGTATAACGCATGGCAGCAGCACCATCACCATCTATGGAACCAAAGTTTCCATGTCCATCAACCAATGGTATGGATAAAGAGTAGTCCTCCGTCATATGCACCAATGCATCATATATGGAGGTATCACCATGAGGATGATATTTACCCATAGTATCACCGACAATACGGGCACTCTTTCTATGTGGTTTCTTAGGATCAAGGCCAAGTTCTTTCATAGCAAAAAGGATTCTTCTTTGAACTGGCTTTAAACCATCCCGCACATCGGGCAGTGCTCTTGCTATAATAACGCTCATGGCGTAATCTCGGTATGAATTCTTCATTTCTTCTGAAAAATCCATCTGAATAATATTATCTGAATTTTTACTCATGGTGTCCTCCT
>CALDJN010000301.1 GCA_937901695.1 uncultured Anaerocolumna sp. | reverse complement strand
GCTATGGCAATTGATGGCGTATCCGGTGCTACTCCTTTAGCAGCATTAAAGGAAGGAACTGCTACTAATTTATGGGACATGTTTTTTGGTAATATTGGTGGAACTATTGGAGAAACAAGTGCAATCGCAATTCTCATAGGTGCTGCATATTTACTATTTAAAAGGGTTATTTCCTGGAGAATTCCGGTTACATATATTCTTACTTTTGTAATATTTATGATTTTATTTGGTGGCAAAGGCTTTGATGTAGAATTCTTATTAACTCATGTTCTTGGCGGTGGATTATTATTAGGAGCTTTCTTTATGGCAACCGATTATTCCTCAAGCCCAATTACCCAAACTGGCAAAATCGTATTAGGTATATTCCTGGGACTAATAACGGGTGTGTTCAGAACCTTCAGTAATGCAGCAGAAGGTGTCTCTTATGCTATTATTCTAGGAAATTTAGTAGTTCCTTTAATTGATAAAGTGACTATGCCAAGATATTTTGGAAAGGGGACTAAAGTAAATGGCTAAGGAAAAGAAAAGTTCGATTATAAAAGATGCTCTTATTCTATTTATTATAACTATCATTGCTGGTGTTTCCCTAGGTTTTGTTTACGAATTGACATTACCTGTTATACAGGAACAAGAATTAAAGAAGCAGACAGAAGCCTACGGCGCAATTTATCCAGATGCAGCTAAGTTCGCTGCAGATGATAACTTAACAAAATTAGCTGGAGAAGCTGTAACCAAAGTATTAGAGCCAAATGGATTAACTGGTAACACAATTGATGCAGCATTCGTTGCATTAGATGCTTCCGGTAAGAAGATTGGCTATGTAATGACAATCACTTCTGGAAATGGTTATGGTGGAGCTATCTCCTTATCTCTTGGTTATTCTCTGGATGGAGTTATCCAAGGTATGGAGATTATATCTATGAATGAATCACCAGGATTTGGTGTAAAAGCAAAAGAACCAGAATTTAAAGATCAATTTAAAGGTAAAAAGGCGGATCAAATTGAATTTACCAAAACTGGTGCCACTGCAGAGAATCAAATTGATGCAATCAGTGGTGCAACTATTACAACAACAGCTGTAACCAATGCAGTCAATTCAGGACTTCGCTTCATCAATGACCTTGTTGAAGCAGGAAACTAGGGGGTGTGTAGGATGAGTCAACAAAATAAAGAAAAAACAAGTTTATTAAAACCATTTATTAATGGTCTGATTACAGAGAATCCTACCTTTGTGTTAATGTTAGGCTTATGTCCAACTTTAGCAGTAACAAACTCTGCAAGTAACGCATTAGGTATGGGATTATCTTCAACAGCAGTTTTAGTTATGTCTAACCTTTTAATATCAGCA
This sequence comes from uncultured Anaerocolumna sp., assembly GCA_937901695.1. Lineage (GTDB taxonomy): Bacteria > Bacillota > Clostridia > Lachnospirales > Lachnospiraceae > Anaerocolumna. The sequence continues at coordinate 3,258 of CALDJN010000301.1, read as the reverse complement.
CTTAGAAATATTATTCCTGATAAAGTAAGAATGCCGGCATATATCGTAATTGTTGCATCCTTCGTAACTATCGTTCAATTTATTTTACAAGGCTATGCTCCCGGAATCTATGAATCACTAGGAATCTATATTCCATTAATCGTTGTTAACTGTATTATCTTAGGTAGAGCAGAAGCTTATGCAAACTCTCATTCTGTAGGGTTGTCCATTATGGATGGTTTGGGTATGGGATTTGGATTTACAATTGGTTTATTCCTAATTGGTGCTTTCCGTGAATTACTTGGCAGCGGTACAATCCTGGGATTTAAATTAACTCCAGCGTCTTTTGAACCAATAGCTATCTTTGTTTTAGCTCCAGGTGCATTTTTCGTATTAGCAGCATTAACAGCAATTCAGAACAAGTTCAAGTTAAAATCAGCAACCAATGGTTCTGTAACCAGATCTAATTTAGCTTGTGGTGGAGACTGCTTATCCTGCCATGGGTCAATTTGTGAGTCTAATAGAGATAAATTAGAAACAACCAATAGTGTAACTGCTAAGAATGATAAGAAGAAGGAGGATTAATTAGATGGGAAAATTAGTATTATTATTCATTACATCAGCATTTGTAAGCAACGTTGTACTAAGCCGTTTCCTTGGATTATGCTCCTTTGTTGGTGTATCTAAAAAAATTAAAACAGCGGTTGGAATGGGATTAGCAGTAGTATTCGTTATTGTTATCGCATCTGCTGCAGCTAATTTAGTATTTGACTTTATTTTAGTTCCATTGGATTTAACATATTTGCAAACTATAGTATTTATTTTAGTTATTGCAGCATTGGTTCAATTTGTTGAAATGATTATTAAAAAATATAGTCCAGGCCTTTATAATGCACTTGGTGTTTATTTAGCTTTAATTACTACAAACTGTGCAGTATTAGGTGTTGCACTTACCAATGCAAAAGAAGGATATAATCTTATCTATAGTATTGTATACGGATTAGGTACAGCATTTGGTTACCTTGTATCCATAACACTTTTAGCTGGTATTCGTGAACGTATGGAAAATAATGATGTGCCAAAATCCTTTCAAGGAATGCCAATCGTATTAATAACAGCTGGTCTTATGGCGATCGCTTTCTATGGATTCTCCGGCTTGAAATTATAGGAGGAGGGCGAGAAGATGAATATATTAGGAATATTAGAAAGTGTAAATGTACTAAATGCTTTACCTGTTTTAGCATTAAATATAAAAGGAGTAATTCTTGCAACCACATTAGTAGGAGCTACCGGTTTAATCATCGGTATCCTTCTTGGTATAGCTGCTAAAAAGTTTGAAGTCAAAGTGGACGAAAAAGTAGCAATGGTTCGTGACCTTTTACCTGGTAATAACTGTGGTGCCTGTGGATATGCCGGTTGCGATGCTATGTCTGAAGCCATTGCTTCCGGCAAAGCACCTGTTAATGGCTGCCCAGTAGCTAATAGTGCAATACATGCGCAAATAGCGGAAGTAATGGGTACAGAAGCTAAGGAAGTGGATAGACAGGTTGCATTTGTAAAATGTGCCGGTACTTGTGACAAATCCAAGGTAAAATACAATTATGTCGGTATTAAAGATTGCAAGGAGGCAGCGATTGTTCCTGGCGGTGGACCAAAGCAATGTACTTATGGATGTACTGGATATGGTTCCTGCGTAAATGTATGCGAATTTGATGCGATTCATATTGTAGATGGTATTGCTGTAGTTGATAAAGAAAAATGTACTTCCTGTGGTTTATGTATTAAGGAATGTCCTAAGAACTTAATCGAATTAGTTCCTTATAAAGCAGAAACGAAAGTACGTTGTAATTCAAAAGATAAAGGTCCTGTTGTAAAACAAGGCTGCAGCATTGGATGTATCGGATGTAAGCTTTGCGAAAAAGCTTGTCAGTATGATGCTGTCCATGTAAATGACAATTTAGCATTAATTGACTATAGCAAATGTACAAACTGTGGCGAATGCGCTAAGAAATGTCCAACCAAAGTTATTCTTTCTGAATTAGCAAAGAATCCTAATAAAGTAGAAGCGGTGTAATAAAATGAAGAATTCCATTGCAACAAAAACAGCTTACTATGGTGTGCTTATTGCCTTAGCCCTTATATTCAGCTACGTTGAAGTCTTAATTCCTATTCCATTAGGAATTCCCGGTGTTAAACTGGGACTTGCCAATATAGTGATTCTTGTTGCGTTATATGCAATGGGAACTAAGGATGCCTTTATCATTTCCTGTATCCGAATTGTGCTGGTAGGATTTACTTTCGGTAATATGTTTAGTATTCTCTATAGTTTAGCTGGCGCAATGTTAAGCTGGATTGTTATGGTTCTATGCAAGAAGATGAAAAGTTTTAGTATAGTTGGTGTTAGTATTGCTGGTGGAATAGCTCATAATATTGGACAAATTATAGTAGCAGCAATCATCATGAACACGCCCGGTATTTTATCTTATTTACCGGTTTTACTGGTTGCTGGCACGTTAACGGGATTTGCAATTGGAGTATTAGGCAGTATAATTTTGAAAGTGCAAAAAAAGGCTTTTAAATAGACCACCTAAGCATATATTACAGATAACATGATTATAATTCCAATATTTATAAAGTACGTAATTCAATAATTCAATGAAATAAAAGACTGTTACATGTTTTGCAGATATATAGGCATGGGCTTATGCATCTACAATGAGTGTAACAGTTTTTTTACTATATATTGTATTATGATTTGAGTGCCGAAAGTCTAAATTTAGTTTATCCAATGAATAGTATTACATATATGTGCAGTACTATTCGTAATTTAATTAGTTGAAGACTTTGACGCTCAAATCATATTACTTATGCAGAATAAATTAGGAAATATAACAATAACTTTATTGTAAAACTAAACATTAAGGGTATTAATACCATAAATAAAAGATTTTATTACATTTTCCTTGTAATAAATTGACGAATATAGTATAATTTGGAGTATGAAGGATTCGTCATGTTTGATTGAAGACACAAGAAGGGATATATACAGCAGTATATGTTTATAAGAATTTATTATACTAAGGAGAAGGTTCATGAAGATGATGAGGAAAATGAGTATTAGAGTTAAATTATTATTGGGATTTATTTTAGCTAATATTATTTTAATTGTAGTTGGACTTTTAGGACTTTATGGAATTGAGGTAATGCAGAAGAACTCTGAGGCTACCTATGGTTACAATTTAAGAAGTGTTGACCAGTTACACCAGGTAAAAGAAAGCT
>CALDJN010000300.1 GCA_937901695.1 uncultured Anaerocolumna sp. | reverse complement strand
TTTACATATTCTTCAAATTCTTCATCTGTATATAAATATTCTTCCCCACCTAGTGCTGCGTAATAGATACCATCTACGCCTGCTGCAATCGCTTCTTCTGTAAGAATAGCCAATGCATCCGAGATTATTTCATAACCATATCGAACAGCTGCTGAATCTTCTCTAAGATGATCTACTAGCAATTGACTTCCTGTTTCATAACCGGCTGACCCTCCTCTTGCATGCCATGCAGAAGCAACAATTCCATGAACGGTTAATAAAGTAACACCTTTATCCTGTGTTTTATCTAATATTCTCTTAACAATTTCTAATTGATCTTTAATAAATTTAGAGTTTTTATTAAAAGTTTTTAAGTTCTTCCAATCCGAAGCTTGTTTAATTGGAATATCACAAGGTACAAGATTTTCATTCATTATCTTCATAATACTTGTACCGGTTTTTTCAAAATAATCTAAATGAGCCTGGATAGCTTTTTCTGCTTCCATACAATCTTCAGGGAAATGTATCCAAAAACCTGCTGGTACATAATCAACTGGTTTTCCGGCAACTGCTGCTAAAACTCTTTCTCTATTAGTCATAATAACCTCGATTCTTGCGCTTTGCGCTTTTATATTACGAAAGTAATTGTGCACCAGCACAAATTGCAGGTTGAAAAAGCATTGCTTTTTCAACCCAACCCCGATTTTGGCGATTTAGCACCTATGGATAACGTCTTTTAAATCATAGGAATAAGAAGGATTCAAAACTACACTCCGTCCGCCAGATACCTCTAAATTTGTGGCAGTTATATAACTAGCGGCGTCACTGCTTAGAAACACAATAGGCTTTGCTATTTCTTCTGGAGAAGCTACACGATGCAAAAGAGTACCTTCTGCATTTCTATTCAGTTCTTCCTGTGATATCGTCTCCCTTACCTTTGGAGTAATCGTAAATCCCGGAAGAATAGCATTTACCCGTATTCCATAGGCAGCATATTCTCCTGCAAAAGTCGTTGATAATCCTACCACTGCTGATTTAAGAGGTCCATATAACAGTAGTTTATTTACAACAGTAATTATAAATTCCTTCAAATATAAGTTTTCCAACAACAGAACCACCATCAAGTAAACCTATACTCTTTTCACCATAATAAGCTGCTCTTCCATGTACGGATCTCATACCTTTTGTGCTTTCAGAACCAGCTGCTGCAGCATCGTAAGCTGCTTTCGCTGCTGCCTTTTTATCAGCGCCATTATTAGCTTTTAAAGCTTCTACACCTGGGCATAATGCATCTAATATAGTTTTTTCCCCTGGTTTTGATTTGGCTTTGTCCATAATCTTTGCTAGTCCTTGTTCCATCGCTTCAGCCATATCAGGCATATTAGCTTCTTCTTTACCTTTTAGGGCTTTTGCCATTCCCATCATACCAAAAGATAAAATGGTTCCTAATGAAGAAGGAGCTGCTTCATTAAATGTAGAACTGCAGGACATAAAAGTTTTGCCAAAATCAGTTTCTTCTAAATCTTGTAGATTAGAAGCAACTGCGCTAAAGCCAGAACTCATGGAAATTCCTAAATCGCCATCACCATTTTGTTGGTCTAATTCTATTAAATAGTCTTTATTTTCAGTTATTACTTTACTAATTTCTGCAAATGCGTTCTTTAAATCACTTACTTTCATTGACTTACCTCCTTATTTGTATGAATTTTGTCATTGCGTTTACTTTATGATTGTATTTATGCTGTCATTATGAACGAAGTGAATAATCTCATAGCTTTTTTGCATAGATTCTTCGCTACGCTCAGAATGACATACGTTTTTTCTATATTGGGCTGCAACGTTGTAGCTCTAATGAACACGTGATAATAATTTACTTGTTAGCATTGGTATAGAATGGTGTCGATGCCGGACTTCTTAATAATGCTTTTAACTCATTATCTAGCTTTAATATGGTTACCGATAATCCGGCCATTTCCATAGATGTTGCAAATTCACCAATATGAGGCATATAGATACTAACACCTTTTTCATCCAGTAACATATGTAATTTTCTATATACTATAAGCAATTCTTCCATAGGTGTTGCACCTAATCCATTAACCATAACAGATACTTCTTCACCTTTGTTTACAGGCATATCTTCTAATATTCTGTCTAAAAGTGTTTGTGCTATATCATCTGCAGTCATCATCTTACGGACTTCGATACCTTTTTCACCATGAATGCCCATACCGATTTCAATTTCATCATCACTAATGGAGAAGGTTGGTTTGCCCACTTCAGGTACAATACAAGCAGATAATGCTACACCCATTGTTCTTGTATTATCCAATGTTTTTTGTGCAATTGCTGCTACTTCATCTAAAGTCATCATCTTTTTTGCTGCTGCGCCTGCAATTTTAAATGCATAGACCATTCCTGCAACGCCTCTTCTTTTATCAGCAGTTTCTTTTGGACTGGAGGCCACATCATCCTTAACACGAACAGTTCTTGTTTCAATGTCATCAAATTCTACCATCTCACAGGCCATTTCAAAATTCATATTATCTCCGCCATAGTTACCATATAGGCATAATACACCATTGCCATAATCGCAGGCTTTAATCATATCAGCCATTTTCTGAGAAGATGGAGAAGCAAATACATTACCTACAGCACATCCATCTAACATGCCTTGGCCGACATATTCT
>CALDJN010000299.1 GCA_937901695.1 uncultured Anaerocolumna sp. | reverse complement strand
TTTTTATATATGTTTTAAGCGATTACTATCGTATTAGAACCATCGAATTTTTCAACGGAACAAGAAATATATCCCATGCCTACTCTCTAAGGTCTGAACAGCCTAAATTAGGCAAAGCGTACGTGCGTTAGTTAATGCGATAACTTTTTATTCTGCTGCCTTCCCCATTATTTCTTTATAATTATCAGGTGTAACTACAACAGCATCTACTGCGGTTTCCTGAGAAACTTCTTTACCTGCAATCATATCAAGTAATACTTTAACGGAACCTGCACCAACTGAGTCAGAGGAGAAGTAAGCGGCTGCTTTCATTGCAGAACCTCCTTCTTTCTTAAATTCATCTTTAGCCATGTAAGCTCCAAGTCCAACTACACAAGCATCTGCATCAAGTCCTGCACTTTCTAATGCACGTACTGCACCAATAGTACCTTCCTCATTGGCACCAGTTACTAACCACTTTTTAATTTCTGGATGAGCGGTAATGATTGCTGTTGCAGCTGTATTACCTTTATCAGTTGTTCCATCGTAATCTGCTTTAAATATTTTATTTGTATCAAAATCTGGACATAATTCTGTAAATTTATCATATTCACCTTCGGCACGTGGTACACAGCTTGAAACAGTGTCCATTGTTAAAAGCAATAAGCCAACTTCCGGGTCAGTTACCAAATTATTATCTTTTGCATAATTAGCTAACCATTCTCCATTAGCCTGACCAATAATATAAGCATTAATTCCAACCCAAGGAGCTATTTTATTACCATCTGCATCTTGTAATGCATCATCTGCCGCAACTACAGGAATATTAGCTTCAGAAAGTTTGTCAATAACTGCTTGAGACATGGTCTGGTCTGGAATACAAGTAACAATACCAGATGCTTTATTAGCAATCGCATTATCAATTGCTTTTAAGTACTCTTCAGGATTCATCTTAGCGTCAACGTAAATAAACTCTCCACCTGCTTCTTCAACAGCTTTTTGAGCAGCTGCACCTTCATCAATAAACCAAGTCTGGTCACCTGCTTTGTAGATACCATAGACAAGTAATTTTTCTGATTTAGATTCAGATTCCCCCTTAGTTTCAGAAGATGTAACTTTATCTGTTGTAGGTGCATTTGTTGTTTCAGATTTCTTCTCTCCACTGCTACATCCAACTAACCCTGTTACAGCTACTAAAGCTAAAATTAGTGCTAATGACTTTTTCATAATTTTTCCTCCTTTTTTATATACAACACACACATCTGTGTGAATTGTTCGTTTTATAAATACCTATCACTTCTTCATGCCTTTTTGATAATAATGTTATTTTAACTTCATTTCATAAATACTTATAACTTCTTCATGCCTTTTTGATAATAATGTTACTTTAACTTCATTTCATAAATACTTATAACTTTTTCATACCTTTTTGATAATAATGTTGTTTTAACTTCCTTTCATAAATACTTATAGCTTCTTCATACTTGCTGCTAATAAGTTTTTATCACGGTTCTTCTTACGGAAATAATCAGAGGTTAATGCAAATAGCAATAATCCACCTCTGGCAACATATTGCCAAAAAGAAGGAACGTTAACCATAGTTAATCCCATATTAAATGCCTGAATTAAGATAATGCCCAGTGCTGTGCCACCCATTGTGCCAACACCGCCTGTAAAGGATACACCACCAAGAATAACAGCTGTAATAGAGTCAAATTCAAGATTTACGCAAGCTGCTGGTTGTCCTGAATTCATACGGGCAGCAAATATGATACCACCTATTGCACAGAAAATGCCCATCATCACATAACAGCCCAGAATAATCTTTTCCGGATTAAGTCCTGCAAGCCTTGCAGCAACTTGATTTCCACCTATTGCATATACACTTCGTCCAAATCTTGTTTTTGCCAGTATAAATCCGAATATAATCATTGCTATAATCATAATCCATACAGAAAGTGGTATATGTAAGAATCTAACTTTACCTAAAGTAATGAAATTAGGATTATTAATTGCAACTGGTTTTCCACCGCATATTATGTAAGCAAAACCTCTGACCACAGACTGGGTTACTAGTGTTGCAATAAATGCCTCTAACTTAATTTTATTAACCATCCAGGCGTTAAATGCACCAACCATTGTAGCTACAACTATGGTAATAATAATAGATAATCCAAAATTCATGCCCTTACTTACCAGTAAAGCTGCTACAACACCAGATAATGCTGCAAGGGAACCTGATGATAAATCATTTTGTCCTGCAATAATGAGATAAGTATGTCCTATAGCAACAAGTCCAACCAAAGATGCTGCTACCAGCAGGTTTATAATATTGGTTATAGTCATAAAATTACGGTTTAAAAAAGTGAACAGGATGAATACTACTACAATTGCTCCAAGTAAAACTAATTTATCACCATCTATCAGCTTTTTCCTTTTTCCTATACCTTCCATTATACGCTCTCTCCTATCATACCAAGACTAAGAAGTTTACTCTCTGTTGCTTCTTCTCGTGGAACTTCTCCTACTATTTGCAGTGATTTCATAACAATAATTCGATCCGATAATCCGATTACTTCCGGAAGTTCAGACGAAATTAATATCACCCCAAGACCTAGTTTTGCAAAGGAACAAATCATATTATAGAATTCAGCTTTAGCGCCTACATCAATGCCCTTTGTAGGTTCGTCTAATATAAGAACTTTAGGGTTTGTAGATAACCAGCGGGCTACAACACATTTTTGCTGATTACCCCCTGATAATTCTACAATTTTTTTATCAGGTGAAGGGGTTTTAATACTGAATTTCCGAATTCCTTCTGCTGCAATAAGTTCTTCTTTCTTCGAATTTAAGATACCTAATTTGTTCGAATTTTGATCTAGCATAGAGATATTAATATTATCACTTACGTTTAGATTCGATAGAATACCTTGTAACTTTCTGTCTTCCGGGACCATGACAATACCATTTCTAATAGCCTCTTTGGGCGAGTGATTCACTATCTTTTTACCTTCCAGATAAATTTCACCAGAACGCATGGAATCAGCACCGATAATTGCTCTCATAACCTCCGTACGTCCGGCACCTACTAATCCGGAGAAGCCAAGAACCTCACCTTCCCTTAGCCTAAAAGAAACCTTCTTCACATAATCCGATGATAAATCTTTTACCTCCAGAAGCACGCCACCTATTTTCTTATCTCGATCCAGGTTGTTATAGATATCTCCCAAGTCCCTGCCAACCATCATTTTAATTAACTCACTTTCAGGTACAGAACCTGTCACTACCGTACCTATGTAACGTCCATCTTTAAAGATAACGACTTTATCCGTTATACGCCGTACTTCTTCCATTCGATGAGAGACGTAAATAATTATTTTTCCTTCTTTTTTTAATTTATTTATTATGGAAAATAAACTATCAATTTCTGAATCACTTAAGCTGGCTGTTGGTTCATCAAAACAGATTACTTTTAGATTTTCCCGGCTATAAGCCTTCATAATCTCTACCATTTGCTGATAGGCAATACTTAAATCTTTTACTTTGGTATCTGGATGAATTGGCAATCCAAATTCATTAATTATTTTTTGTGCCATGTCATTGGCTTCATGTGGCTTGATAATCCCCAATTTATTAGCAGGCATTCTTCCTAAATATATATTTTCTGCAACACTTAGCTCCATTAATATTTGTCGTTCCTGATATATAACACTGATGCCCTCTTCTATGGCTTCATGAGGCGAGTGAAAATGTTTTTCTATTCCATTTAGCAGATACTTACCCTCATCTGGTTGGTAGTCACCATTTAATACTTTTAATAGTGTTGACTTTCCAGCTCCATTCTCACCTAAAAATGCAAGTACTTCCCCGCTATAAGCTTTAAAGCATATATTATCAAGGGCTTTTACGCCAGGAAAATATTTGGAGATATTCTGAAACTCTAATACATTTTCCACATCTTCCCCCTCCTTTTTGATAGAATTCTGCTATAGTAAACACCATAAATACAAATCTATAATAACTGGTCGTTTAATACTATACAAATGATTATAACTTTACAGATTCACTAATACATTAATTTAAATTGCTTTCATATTTTTAAATATTGCTCTATAACCCTTATTATATTGATTTATTTTTATGCATTTTATATAGTTGGATTATGGAATGGTATTTGCAGAATATTAAATATTATAATATAATATCCAAAAAGAAAGGCTACGGTGATTCAAATGCATGTTGTTAAGAAAGATTTAGGTTCATTTGAACAAACAGAAGTTTATCAGATTGTATTAGAAAATGATAATCACGTCCGGGTTTCCATAATGACCTTTGGCGGAACTATAACAGAAATTTCACTTCCGGACGAAAAAACAGGGTTGCAAAATATTGTGCTGTCTCTAGAAAAATGGAGGGATTATATTAATAACTCTATTTATCTTGGTGCTAATCTTGGACCAAATGCAGGCAGGATTCGTAATGGCTATTTGATGATTGGCGGAAAGGAATGCAATTTAAGTCAAAATGATGGAAACCATAATCTTCACGGAGGATTTTCACCTATATCCTTTGCTAATTGGAACATTGAGAAGACAGAGGAACATGGCGAGTATGTTTCCCTTACTCTTACTACCACCCTAAAAGATGGGCAAGATGGTTATCCGGGAGAAAGGCAGATTACCACTACCTATCAATTAGATAATTCAGACAGGCTTACTTTAGAATACAAGGCTGTTACAGATAAGGATACTTATTTTAATCTTTCCAATCATAGCTATTTTAATCTCTCCGGAGATTTTTCAATATCCGGCTTAAAGCAGTATTTATCAATAGAGGCTGATTCTTATGTGACCAACGATGAAGAATATATACCTATTAAATTTAGTTCAGTTGAAAACAGTCCTTATGATTTTCGAAAACCTATTACCATGGAGGAACAGGTTAGAAATTATCCCAATATTCCAGAACTAAATTATTCAAAAGGTTATAATAATGGATTTGATATTAGAAATGCAGCAAGCAAAGGGAAACCCGCGTTAACTTTATGGAATAATGACAAGACAAAAAGTCTTCGAATGTTTACAGACGCTCCATGCGTTGTAATATATTCAGGAGGCTACATAGGAAGCAGCACTCAGTTAAAAGGCGGAACTATCTCCTCTGATTCTTGTGCAATTGCTTTAGAAGCACAGGATTTTCCCAATACTTATGAGCTGCTTAATTCCTCTTACCACATAACTGGTAAGGATGAAACTTATCAACGAAAAATTGCCTATGAGTTTCATTATTAATAATGGTGCCAGGCACCGAGTGCCTGGCACCATTTTATTTATAGCTTAAATTTATCTACTTCCTCTTGAAGTGTAGTAGCTAATGCTTTAAGTTCATTTGAATGACTAGCTACTTCCTCCATCTCTGCCAGTTGTTCTTCGGAAGAAGCAGAGACTTCTTCCGTTACTGCAGAGGTTTGCTGAACTGAATCGGATATATTACCTATGATGTCTATGATGTCATTTTTACTGTTTCTGATATAGTTACTTCCATCGTTAATTTGGCTAACGCTTTGGAATAATTCTTTTACAGATTTTGATATATTGGTAAATGCATTTTGAGTTTCTTCTACTGAGCTGGTTTGCTCTTTAGACACTTCTTTAATATTTTCAACCGCTTCTACCGATGATTGTGAATAGGATTGGATTTCATTAATAATATTCTTAATCTGATTTACAGATTCGTTGGATTGTTCTGCCAACTTTCTTATTTCATCCGCAACCACTGCAAATCCCTTGCCTGCTTCTCCCGCTCTTGCAGCTTCTATGGAGGCATTTAAGGATAGTAAATTGGTTTGCTGAGATATTTGTGTAATGGTATCTGTGATAATGTTAATGTTTTGGCTGCTTTCACTAACTTTGTTGATAATATCGCTTATCTTAGAAACCGTTTCATTATTAATCTCAGTGTTTTGAATCAACTTTTCAACTGCATGTAAGCCAATATCACTTAATTCATTAGTTTTCGTGGCAAGTCTGCTCATATCTTCTGCAGATTTCGCTACAGCCTCAATATTGTTGGATAATGACTCAATTTTTACAACAGCATCTTCTGAGTTGGATGCCTCATCACCAACTGCTTGTGCAATTTCTTGAATGGAAGTAGCTACTTCATTGATTGCAATAGAGGTTTCGTCAGTAATTTTGGCTAATGAGTTAGAATAGCTCATAACTGTATCTGCGGATTTCTTAACCGTCCCCAATATCCCTTTCATATTACCAAGCATAGTGTTAAAAGAATCGGCTAACATTCCCGTTTCATCTTTATTGGAAATATTTAATCTGCTAACTAAAAGATTGCCCTTGGATACTTCATCTAAATTATTTTTGATTTGTTTGATTGGTTTCGTAATATGTTTTGTAAATAAAATAATTACTGCCAATCCAATTAATGTAGTCACTGCTATAACAGGAATAAGTATTTTTAGAATTTCGTTAGATCCCTCATTATAGTCTTCCATGTAGGAGCCTGCTATTACAATCCAATTCCAATTGGGATCCTTTTCTTGATAAGTGATTTTTTGTCCAAGTCTCTCAGAGTTAGGTAAATTCCAGGTATAGTACACAAATCCACCACCATTTTGGGCTGCCTTTATCTGCTCTTGAGCTAACAAGTATCCATTGCCACTTAAATCCTCTGAATCCCATACATTTTTTCCTTCCAGCGTAGGATGGGCTACTTCCGTTCCTGCTTCATCATATACAATAAAGTAACCATTTTTCCCTAAATCAAGATTATTGGTAATGGCTCTTTTGCCGTCACTTCCCATTTCACCAATTAAATAAGTTTTTACTTGTTCCTGGGCTTCTTCTAATGTTAAGTAACCATTTTCTACTTCTTTTTGCTTTAAATCTATAATTGCTAAGGCTTGCTTCACACCATTCTTTAATATAACCTGTCCTTTTTTATCTAACTCGGATTTTGCTATTTGGTGACTAAGAATTCCAACTACTAATAATGGAACTATTAATAGCATAGTTGTTACAGCAATTAATTTACTACCAATTGATTTACCGATTGATTTACCATTTGATTTATCATTTGTTTTGCTCATCATAGATTCTCCTTCGTGTTCTCGGTGCCTGGCACCTTAATAAATGTACCAAAATTTTACACTATTTTATTTGAAAATGCAATCGTTTTCGACAAATTATTTTCTAATTAGACATGTTCTTTTTATTATTACCCTATAAACAGGGGTTTCAAAAAAGTCATTAGAAGTTTTTATTCTTCCAATGACTCTGGTATTTTGGTG